>NZ_BBTF01000045.1:0-27638 GCF_000876115.1 Acinetobacter sp. NBRC 110496 | reverse complement strand
TAGTATTGAATCCCTTGTTATTCAATTTGAAGCCGATTATCAAACTGCACTAAAGCAAGGTTTAGATATTTACTTTGGCGTTGGCTATACAACTACTGAGGATAGTCAATCTATACAGGCGTATCTTGTGAAAGATAAGGAGATTTATAAAAAGCATTACTGGAGTTGGGAATACCCAAGAACACCACACAAAATTGAAAAAACTAAAGCTGAGCACCGCCATTGGTTAAACCTAGCTGATGTACGAAACGCTGCGCTCGAGGCGAATATTACAAATGAAGCAGATCTACAATCTGTTTTACAACGTTCATTCGCTACAATATAAAAAGGTAAACTAAATGATTAAAAAAAATGTGGATTTTGAACGTGCTTCTGATGTTCAAGCCATCGTTTACTCAGTAAAAGATGGATCTGCAGTTTTTGTCGTACCAAATGGCTTTGTGTTGCTGGAGGTTCCATTGTCACAAACTCAAGCCGAGTACTTCAAGATGTATGAGAAGTCACCTAATGTTTTTGTGTTGCACGGTAAGGCAAAATTCCATTACGTGTGTGATTGTGAAGTTGAACTGGTTGGCTTTAGTATGGAAAGATCTAAGCTAACAAATCAATTGGTCAATCCAAGCTTATTTAGCCACATTGATAAACCTGCAGTCAGTATAGATTGCATCTATGATGATATGTCTGCACCAACTATAAGCCCTGGCTTTTATTGTTAATTAGCTGGTGTAAAAAAAGCCCGAAATTCGGGCTTTTAATTTGTCTGAAGACAAGTTATTTCAACTCGCACGGCGCTTTAATTCTGATGTTATTTGCCCAAGAATAAACATCCGAACCTTTTTGTGGGAAAGGCTGACTCTTAGAATACTGCAACCAACACACCGAATTATGGGTTGGATCTAGTGCCTTACGTTTTTCACGTAATTTAATCAGGCTTTCTCTTAACGCTGCAGTATCGTATTTTGGATCAAGTGACATAAAACCTACCGCAAACAGATCCGCATAAGATTCTCGCCATAGTTGCGTTTTACCGCTACTTTCAGCCGTTACAAAGGTAGATACATCATCCATCTTTACTTTGGACCGATCAGACGGCGCAATTGAATTTAATGCTTTAAGTGGCTGGCCAAGTTCACCAGGCACATCGGTCGCACGATCTAAACAGTGAGATAACTCGTGCGCTAATATCAGCATTTCCCAATCGTTGTAGCTTACATCGGTTTTTGCTTCTTTATACATGGTGTTCATGCTGGTTTTAGACATATTCACCAGGCAATATCCTGTACTAGATCTTAATGAAGCTGGAGAAGCTTGCGGTATATCTAAGGAAGTTAAAGCCCAACTTTCGTTAAAGTCACCTAACACAAGTGGCGCGTTGTAGTTTTCCTTGGCAAACTTTTGTAGTTGATTGAAGTTGCTACCCGGTAGCATCGCAGCAATATGGTCATGGTTGAACTGTTTCTTTTCTAGCGTTTTGAAACACCATATAAAACCATATGACAGTAGAAACATTAGGAATGGAACAACAGCAACAGAGAGCATAAGTAGCATAAAGTTTTCGTCTAGTCGCTTGGTTCGGTCTTTGGTCTTAATATAAGGTGTTGCCAAGCACCAGCTGAGCACTACTGTCATCAAGATTAAAATAACAAGAAAAGTCATGGTGTAGCCAACTGGTTGAATAAACGTAAAGGCAATCCACGCAAAACAAGTTAGGACGGTTAAGGTCCACAAAATGATGTTTAAAATGATTTTTGTTTTCACGCCGTTGGCATCCCTAATCTATAAAAATAAATGTGGCCCATTAAACGGGCCATATTGAGTCTGTTCTCTTCATCATCGCCAATGTGGTCGATATAAATATATTAATAAACCATCAAAGCTAAAAACTTTTCTTAAAAATTTAAGATGCCTGCACACCAGGATAATCGTTGTAGTTGCCATCAATAAATTGATTGGTAGATTTACTGACATCATCATACCAAATCGGCATGCATTTCGACTTGTCAGTTTGATCGATGGCCATGTATGGAAGTCCTAATTCGTTTTGAATCAATTCAGCATCCATAAATGGCTCAAGAACCTTCATAGGAATGGAAAACAAACACTCAACATACCCATTATCATGAATGACCTTCCGGCTGGCTTTAGAAGCACTGTCAAAGCGCAATGCATTCCACAAGTGAGAAGCTTCATTGATGGTATGTGGTTGTTTTAGGTAATTAGGATTTTCAGACGCATAGATCGACAGTGTATTCACATCAATCATCAGCTTAAGTACACCTGAACCGACCATATGTTCAATCGGTATATACAGCATGATAGCGCCGTATCCTAAGCTTCGTTTTTTAGCATCTGGATGTTCACCAATACCACCAATAACGCTATGAATAAGAATAGGTAGAGTTGTGTTCATTTTATAAACCTTTCAATAGTTTTATATCTCTTTATACATTTGATACCGCGTATAGCAGATATATAACACGGCGATGTTAATAGAGATTGCATACAGCCATTAATATTGATTAATGACTTCATCCATCACATAAATTGAGTAGTTGTACTGGTCTAAGCGATATTTGCTTTCTTCAGTATGTTCACTGGCCAATGCTTGTAGTTGAGTTTCGTTCATGGAAGAAGCATAGCGGTTACGGATTGATTTAAGCTGGCTCAATTCTAAACGTCCAGTACTCTTGGTCAGATTGCTAACAGTTGTGAATAGATCCTGGTCATATTCTTGCAATTCACCATACAGCCAAGCAAGGTGTTCTGCACTGATGTATGGGTTATTTTTTTCATAGTAGTTTTTCAGTTTGAGTAAACTCAAACCACATATGAACACAGCAACCATAAGGCTAATGACAAGCCCCTCACCGAGTTTAAGTAGGTACAGGAATATAAAGATACTAATCACGCCAATGGCAATAGAGATATATCGCATAGTTTGATTTTGGAACATTTCTAACATGGGCATTACTCACTTTTTGTAATGTTGTTTTGATAAAGATGGTCTATTTGAGCGATGGCAAGTTTCATGCGTTCCGTGGTGCAAGTCAGGTCGTCATCAAAACGATGGTTGAATTCAACAATCCCCTGTTCTTCCATGTCTTGCATTTCACGCTTAGCATTACTTAAGCCTTTTTCTATACCAACCAGATTCAAGTTAAAGAAGTCTTCTAGTAGCTTTTCACTCTCAATGATTTGTTTGAGCTCAGTGACATAGACTTCAGTTTTCTTTTTGCTGATTTCCGCAGCCATCGCATAACGAAAGTTGCCGTTTACAACAACAGTTTTGAGTTCTGGTGAATATTCGTTGTATTCACTTGGAATTCGACTAACGGACTGGACGGCGTGACTCCAGCCATATTTCTGAAAATATTCAATTCCCGTCATGGTATATACCTACGATTGTTCTTTTTTAAGTTCAATAACAGCCAATAACGCTTTGTTTTGGCGTTCCAATTCATATTGTTTTTCGGTCTACATTTTGGCGATCGAAAAGTTCTCTAATCTGCTGTTTGTAGTGGTTGTCATAGTACGAATAGGCTTTACGTTCTGCTTTTCTACGTGCAATGCGTACTTTGGGATGCCAGTTGAATTCTTTGTCGTCTGCATAACCCCTCATGAACTCAACCAGTTTACTATCACCACGCATTTTACAAACCTTAATGAAGCCCATTTCTAAAACTGTAATTGGCGCACGGCGCGGATCTCCAAACTCCCAACGCCGTTTAATCCCAAAGCCACACATCTCTATTTGAACCGTAATCATGGTTTAACCTTTATCAAATGTTTGAGCTTCTGGATCTTCGACATTAAATCTGGACCATCACTTTCATGGTAAGCAAGGTGTTCATTAACGAATGTGATAAAAGCATCCAATTCAGTTTGAATCGTTGCCAATTGATTGCGTAACCACTGGCATGTGGCTTCATCTTGTTTTATCGCCGTTTCAAGCAATCCTCTCGCATGTTCATAGGCATTTGCCTCACCTTGCGCCACCATATCTGCAGATGATTTCCAATCGCCCCATTTCTTATTCCAAAAGTCATCGAGCAACTGCAGTAATTTTTCCACTTCCAATTGGTCATCGCTGATGGCTGGTGTTTGCATTTGATAGATAGATTTTTTTGTTTCTACTTCACTTTGCATCCAACCATCACGAAAAGCTTCCCATTTCGCCTGATGCACCCAAGAAGAATAATTGCCACTGGCCAACAGACTACCGACCACGCCGTATTTATTTTCAAAAGCGCTACGAGCTTCAATTTCTGAAGCAATGTTTTCATTCATGTTCATTGTTATTCACCGTCCGTAATTCAATTTCAGTTGAAGTGGCTAAACGGATGGTACGCTTGGCATATGCGATGCATCCGTAAAAAGTGGAACCGTGCGGATTGATTAGGTCCACGTACAAATGGCGAGTGGTGATTCGGTTGATCTAGAGCAATTTGTTCATGTTTCGCTGAACAATGTAATCACCTACTGCATAAGTATTTTGCGTATCAATCATGCTGACTATCCCCATGAAGCAAAGGCACTTGTAATGAGATTTTTGTTTCCTTCATCTCATGAAGTTTTTGAATCGCACGTTCTGGATCTATCACCCATGCATCAAAGAGCAGTTGTGTGACAAAAGAAAACTTCTCACCAACTTTGCGGAACGGTGTGCCGTGGCTATTCAGGAATTGTTCAAACACAAGATATTGCTGTTCGATGGCCTGGTTAAGTTCAAACAGGTCAATACAGCCCTCTATCAAGTTGTACTCACCTAAAGCATTCGGCATAAACATCCATTTACGCTCATGGGTTAAGCCATCTACATGTAGGTAGGCGTGTTTGTTGAGGCTAGTCCACTCAGGTTTCATCATGACGTAGGTGTTGTACTCGTCATCTTCAAGATAGTTGTAGTGGGTAGCATCAACGGGTTTCTTTGCTAAAACAGAAATGGCCTGTTCAAGTGTCAGACCGAGAATGAGTGCATGTGGTGTAGTTGATGATTGGTGATCCATATTCCCTACCCCTTAGATTGTCGGGCTAGTCGGTTTAGGACCACTCAAACAAATTTCGTTTTGAACGTGATTGTAGATCTCAGCCAAGTGAGGTCGTGTGCTAAAGAATTGATCTTCTGATGTATCAGAGAGGTTAGCACTCATGATGGTGAGTAGTGCTTCATTTTTGAATTGCGCTTGAACCGCTGACTTTAATGCACCATTCAATGAAGCATACAGATTGTTGAATAGCGAAATAACACGGGCATTCTGATCATTCTTTTTGAAGAAGATAAAATTAACTTCACGTTCACGGAAAAACACCAGCTGATATTCAAGCCCTGATTCTGATAAATCATTCCCCATATCAATCAATGCATCATCTGGAACGGCGAACGCAGCGTATTTTGAATCAAAGTTTTGAAGTGCTTTACTTGAGATTAGATTCAAACTTACTTTGCCTTGAATCGGCACACATTGGCTCAGTTTCTTAGCCAAGTAATGTGCAGCAGCCATGTGATGTGATCCACCAGCATTTTGAACAAAAATCTTAGGACTCCAGCCATAGATAAAAAAATGATCAGTGGTTGTATCTGGAGAGTTCAATAAACGGATTTCTGGCCATAACAACATTCGTTCTAAATTTTCCATACTCACATCACTAATGTAATCAGGGCATGCGTTTTTTACAAAATCATCAATGCTACGGTACTGGCTTAAATCCGACTTGGAATTTGAGAAGCCCCCAATTTCAGATAGGTCAAGTAAGCATGGTGTTTCAAGATGAATGGTTTCTGAAAAAATCGGGTTAAATACTTCAGCCAATTCTTCAGCAAAGGGAGAGATGTAGAACGGCTTATGATTTTGCGTATCTTGACCAAGGTAGCTGATGGAATCGTTATCTTTGGCATGTGGATTCAAAACAATGTTTTTGCCTGGTACAAAATTAGTAGGAGATATACCAGTCATACAAAGAGAATCTTTGATTTGATGAAAAGGGAAAACATCGGTCGTGGCGATGCTGTCAGAATTGACTAAACGGGTATCAATAAAGGGTTTTAGCTTGAGATTCTTATAAAGCTTATGTTTTGGTGAAAATACCGAAAGTAAAGTGTCTAACATTTTAAGCACTCCATTGATTAATGCTTTATTAAAACTAATAAAGATATATTAATACAGAAAGTGCTTATAAGTATTTTTTTGGAAAATTAATTTAAGAATTGCGGTTGAGGGGTATTAGTGGCAAGTGGTTGTACGGCGTTGTTATCGACAGACTTTGAGTACTGTTGCACTTCAACAATTCGCACACCTTTAACGTGTAAACGTGTTTTATAGTCAGTCATTCCAAGTGTTTGTAAGTCGTTTAGCTGTTCTTTAGTCATTGCCTATATCCTGTATATTGGATGTAATTAAAGGGCAATTTAATTGATGTATTAAGGATTGTAAAGGGTAAAACACAGTTTATTAAACTTTTTATGAAATGGTATATACCGACTAAGCCTAAAACAAAACAAGGTTTTAAGAAGTGGTTTAGTTATGTTTAAGAATACGCACGTTAAAGCCAAGTTATTATATTAAAATACATCTAAACTAGGGTTAAAACCAAACTGGATGCCAATATGTATTCAAACATTGAAACTTACGCCGTGGACCTATCCAATGTACCTAAAGCTATCTCTTGCTTGAATATGTATGACTTTCAAACGTTAGCACTAGGACCAACCTTTTACCCCGATTTACACTTGCAGATCGCCACATTCCATATACGGCGTTATTGGTTGCATTTGATGTGAATGCGTCTGAAAAGTTTCGCTTACTCGAAATGATAGTGCCTGAAGCCATTCCGCTGTCGCAGTTGTTGTTATTGGCCATATTCAATGAAACGCCGTATAAGAGCGAATATTAAATAGCCCAATACATGCCGAGTGATGAATTAAGGCGTATTAAGTACAAACAGCTCACCCAAAAAAAACTAAAGGCTGGATAACCAGCCTTATGTCTTCTACATGGATGCGTTTAGTCATCCTTTTTTTTGATTGTAATGCCTGATCGTAATGAAGCTGAAGAACCTTTTGAACCAAGTATCACCAACAATTTTTCAAAAGTAACGCATTCGTGCGAGAACGGGTTTTTCATCAAAGCTTTTTCAAACTTAGCTGCATACTGTTGTTCTACGAATTCCATTTCATTTTGAGTGCTATGTGAGATGGCTTGATCAAGACTGGCTTTGTTTTCCGCAATGTATTGTGTCTGATCTTCAGGTTTTACATGGCGTGGCATCTGAACAAGCTGATATTCAGTAATTGGCGCAACGGTTAAGTCATATCCTGTTAGGATCTCTTTCAATTCATCATAGTAGCTGTCTAGGTTCATTGGTGTGATAACGGCGCGAGTCACAGTTTCAACATCACTTTCCTGTTGAGCCTGTTCAGGTTCGCTTATACGTTCACCATAGATATTAAATTCAGCATCAAGATCCGCATTGTTGTAAGCACCAGCTTGTACTTGAGGTGAAATGTCAGAATCTTTACCGAAGTACTGGAACTGTTTTCGCTTCTCAATAATCTGGTCTTTAATGTTTGCTTCTTTTTGTGCTGAAACAATACTTTCACGGTGTTTTTGTTCTTTGGAGATTTCACCTTTCGCCGTGGACGAAGACATTACTGTTCTTTGACCAGGTGCCATCCCTTCAGGTGTGATGGATTCAAGACGTCTTGCTTCAAGAATCTGATGTACAAAATCTTGAGTAAAGTCTTTTACCGTGTTGTTGTTTTCGTACAAGGTGTTATTGAGCTTTCTGCAGATCTCAAAATCACCAAGCGCCGTGACATTGGCAGATGAATTGTTGTCTGTCAGTAGCGTGTGTTTTTCCTCAATCTCATGAATGAAGTCTTCAATTTTTAAAGTAGGATCGTAGATTTCAGATTTTTGGATATTGAAGATTGGGCAAAGGTCATTTAAGCGTAAGTACTTGGGTTGATCACCAGCCACATAGAACGCCAACATTGATACGATTTTAACGTCTGAAGTTTTACCACCTTCCCCTTTAGTTGATATGAGCAAGGTAAATTCGCCGTTGTGCTGTCCGGCAATTTGTTCAATTGTCACACGTTTTTCTTTGGCGAACTGGACTTCTGTTTGTGGTACCGAACGGTTGAATACTAGACCTTGATACATATTGATTGAGTTAACTTTACCTTGCCACTCTTCACCAGCAAAACCATCAACCAATTTGTATGTTGTACTTTCAGCACCCGAAGTAGTACGTCCAATGGCTTTAACGGTCGTGTTACCCCATGTAGCAGCTGCTTCCTCTTTAGATCCACGTTCAATATCTTCAAATGTTTGAGCACCGAACGTAATAGAGAAGTTAAGCGAACGTGCCTGAGCTGGTAAAACCGAAGCACCGACAATAACGATGTAGCCCCATTCGTCCAAAAATAGCTTAAATGAAGTAGTGGCGTTGGTTGGTCGTGCGTCAATAATGGCACGGCGTAAACCTTCCATTTTGTTACCAAGGGAACCAGCCATCATTTGTTTAATTGAGCCAATGATTAATTTTCCGAGCATTTTGAGTGAGTCTGGTGAACGCTCAAGAGCTGGTAATGGCACAGTTAAGATACGGCGGTTAAGTACAACGTCAAAAATATCAATATCACCGCCATGCTCTACACCAAAGATGTGACCGTAGTTAAACGTCAAGTCGTTAATCGCTTTGGTTAACTGCATGGTGATATAACCGTGTTGCTCACGGGTTTTGGTTTCTTGTTTCTTTAACTTTTTAGGGTTGCTTGAATAACCAGGTAATGAAACGAGGTAGCCTTGAAGTTGTTCAGCCACACGTTCAAAGTCAATCCCGTATTTATCGTTATGACAAAATACCAATTCTTCAAGTGCTTCAAGTTCCATGTATTGCGTGAATACTTTTGGTGAAAGCTGAATGAAGCCATTGTCACGTAGATAGACCAAAACTCGTGTAAGTGCAGCGATAAAGGCCATCGCACGACCTTTCCACATGTCACCACCGCCACCGCCTGAGTCATCAAGCAAGTTGATCAAGAATTCAATCAACATCCCTGAGCTGGTGTTGCTCATTTGGTTCATTGAGTTTGTCATCTTGTCGGTTTGTGCACGTAGCATGTTACGACCTGAGGTAATGAAGTTGATCGTTAATAGATCCTCATTACGCCCAAAGCGGTTACATAAACGATAGTGGTCTTGTTGAGCTTTGGTATCACCTTTTGCGTCTACAAAGATATAACCTGAGTTTTGTACGTACTGGTTGGCACAGTTACCTAGCATGTATTCTGTTTTACCCGAACCCGTAGTACCTAACACAATTTGATGTGTACGGTCATCGGAGTTGGATGCATAAACAGGTAGACCAGTTTCACGGCAACGACCAAGGTAAGTCACACCCTCACCTTGTAGCTTATCGCGATTGGTACGTGCGTATTCCAAAAAGGCTTTTGGATTGTCCAGTACGTCATCTTTTACGCGTGATGTAATGTCAGTTGACGCATCCAGTGAGTTTGAATGCAACGGCGCACGGAATGGCCACTCAAAAAAGTAATCATTCGGATGTGTGTAGCGTTTTAATAGGTAATACGCGATCCCTATAAATATCTCACCGCCAAACGGAACAACAAACAAAATAACTGCAATAGCACCAAGAACGCCAACCAAATAATTAGCGCCGTCTGGCGCTGTAAGTTTTAAATGGATTTTCTCTAAGCCTGATCGTGTATCACGCTTAAGCGAACTAGGTCTGAACTTTGTTTGTGTGCCGTATTTTTGTGTAGAAGCCATACTTTGCGACCTACTCTTTTATCTTCAGGATAATAGGCAAAGTCGTTGTTTAACGACCTTACCCATATCCAAGCACTTCAATGTATATACCAATTAACGCAAATCTATATAGCTGATTGGAGTTAAGAAGAAACAGCTTCAGACTTACGTTGGTTCAGTAATTTTTTCTTCATGTTTTGCTCAAGTTCATAGCGTTGATATTCAACAACCATCTCTTGTGCCATGGTAGAAATCACTGAAGCAGTTGCTTTGTTTTCATCAAAGTCCGTGCCTTTATTTTTGGCATTTTTCTCAATCATGGTACGCCGTGTCTTAATCTGATTCTTCGCACCTTTTGGATAGAATTGTGCAAGGACCTTCAACGCCTTACCACGTTCACCGATAAGGTCATACGTGTAGTTACGGAGCGCACGTTCATCGGGATGTGTACTGAGTGACCATAAAAGGATTGGACCAAGTGAAACGGTATATAAGCCCGAACATTCCATTTTTTCGAGTTTAATTTTACTGAAGTACGTTAAGCCTTGATCTGAGAAACCTATGTTACCTGAACCAAGCGCATCCATTTCTAGTTGAGTTAGACCGATGCTGTCACGAATAGCTTCACGAGATTCGCGTGTACCAGGATCGACAATCACATACGCCGTAGCAAAGCCCACCAAGTCTTTAAAGTCTTCTACTTTGTGAGATGCCAAGTTAAGACGAGCACCCCATTTACGCAATGTACGTGCGTCTTCAGCCAATTCTTCTAATAGGATTGGATCGCCTTTCGCAACGTGCAATTCGTCATAAGACATAATTTTGCGGTCTTCAAGAAGCTCATTAATCAGTTGGGTTGCATATTCACGATAAGCTTGTGGGAATTTTGGAATATCGTCACGGCTCACGGCGAACTTACGTTTAATGAACATCCGTACAATCTGGAAGAATAGCGATGTAGTTTTAGGATCTGATGATGTCGCAACTTCGTTTAAGTCGATAGAAGCTACACGAGCGTTACCAATGTCAAAGTTGGTGTGATAGAAGAATGCTGGATAGGTATTTTGTGCAGCCATAATCTGATGCGCCAAAAAGTCCAGTGCTCGTTCATTATCAATATGAACATCACTCCAAACATCTAAAATTGATGAATCAGAAAGTGTTTCAATCATATCGCCAATAGTCGGCATTGCGTAACGGTGAGCCAACGTGCGTCCACGGATCTCATTCAATGAATGGAAAAGATCACGTAGAGCGTAATAAGAAATATCCTTACCTTGTTCAGAATGTGGCTCAATCAGTCCGTGTTTTTCCATGATGCGATCTAGTTCTGGATCTGCAAAGCGCATGTACTTACGTGCTTTATGATCAGCATTCGTATCATCAGCAAAATAGAATGTACGGCGTAGGACCGCACCAATAACGTCAGAAGTGTTTTTGGCTGGTTGCCCTTTCAATTCAGGCGGTGTTACCAATGAACTTAAAAACGCTGTCATTTGACGCATTTCGTAGTTCAACGGGTAGCGTAAGCCCATACTGAATTCAAGCGGATTAATCGCTTCTTCTTTTGAGTTTTTAATACGCTTATAGATGGCATAGTGACGTAGCTCTTCAGGCAATGAATCTTGCACTGTTTCTACTAACCCACGGCTTGACTCACCCACATCGACAATATAGGTCAACGGGATACGTTCGTTACCAGGCATCATGATGTCCTCAAGCATGCCTTTGTTCATTGTGACCGATTTACCCGTACCCGGTTTACCAATGTTAATAGTCGTCCATACAGTCACTTCATTTGAGAACGAATCAAGAATAATCAGTTTACCGTCCAAGGTTTTGTTGAGCTGATGCCCTTTATGGAATGGTGAGTTAATACGTGTCAGCGGTAACATGTAGAACACATCAAACAACGGCGCTGGTGAAATAGGTGCGTGATTACGTACCATCAAGCCCGGTATATGTGATGCCCAAGTCAAAATAGGATCGCCAGCCTGTTCCATGACTTTTGCACCGCCCCACGCTTCAAAACTCTTCCAAAGCTTTTGGCGCCGTCCTACAAGAATGTTTACACCATCTTCGGTATTCGGTGCCCATGTCATCATGGTCATTTGCAGACCAGCAACAGTGTCTACTTGATCTAGGTCATTTTTAGTGGCCATCAAAATGTTACCAGCATTACGAATGGCTTTGTTTTGTGCCGTCATAAAGTGAATAACGCTTGATAACGTGCGTTTCATCATGGTTCCAGCCATACCATCACCAGTAATACAGTAACTCACCGCATATGGGATAGAACGGATGTTACCGTTAGTGTCGTGCGTTTTGGCCTGGTGTAGTAAGCGGAATAGCGTTTCAAACGTATTCGTCTTCGCTGGATATATATCTACCATCAATGGCGCATATACAACGCCGTCAGTGATAACACTTCCCACTGGATAGAATGAACCTTGACTTGTACCAGGTAAGATCGCATTCGTCATGAGTTGTTCTGAGATCGGTTGATACAAAACGTGTGACGCATCATGTTCTGATGGTATTTCTTTCCAACGCATCGGTAAGCGTGTATTCAGCATCGGCACAGACAAGGTGAAGTCATCTGAAGTTGAATGTGAGGCAATTTGTTTTTTAATCGCTAGACCAGCTTCAACAACATTCAATACTTCATAGATTGCTGGAAATTCTTCAGTTGAGAGTGAGTTTAAGAATTGTGAGACAAAAGACTCATGGTGTACGTATAAGCTGTCCGATGATTTAAGCATGTCTTGAGCATTGACCGTACTTGGCATTGTAATTTGCGACAGTAGCTTTTTACGGTTTTTTGAGTCTTGAGCCTTATCGATTGGCGATAGTAAGGTTGGCTCAGAGATTAAAGCGATATAACAGCTTTCGTTAAATACACCGCCTGAAATGGTTTCTGTCATTTCATCAATGATGATGTCTAGATTCATCGCACAACGCGCCGTGGTCGCCTTTTGCATGGCATTCAAGTCATGAATCGCGTATGGCGTCTCATGGTCTACTTTGAACGCTAGATGAATCGTATGTCCACGGTCTTTGAAGTAGTTACGCATGTTGCTCGTCATCAAACCAATTTGACGGCTGAATGCATCACCACTAATTAAACTCTTAATCCCCTTGTATTCGATGATCGTAATCATTGCACCAGTTTTTGTGACAAACGTATGTTCGTCCGATACTGTTTCTAAATCGCAATAATCCTCTACGTCAGCTTTCATGCTTTGTAGGAATAACATCAATATAATTTCAATCTTGGAGTAACCAGTCTTTTTATAACCAGACTTCTCAGCTTTCTTCTTACTCATTTAAACACCTTTATTCACCTTTCTACGTCTATCTTTGATTAGACATGCCTTTAAGCATTAAGCACTAAAAAACGGTAATTCTCTTAAAACGTTAATCGCACTGTCGAAATCCTTATTTTGAATTGCGACCTCAAGACTTTTTACAGAGGGTTTTAAGCTTGTATCTAAAACCAACCTTAATAAAAGCTCATAGTAGGTACTGTTAAAAGGGATATTATCATTTTTTGAATTAGTAAATACATCAGTTTTAACGGTTTCGTCCTCTTTTAATTCGACATACTTCTTAAAACTATTTAGGTCAAACACTAAACCCTTATTAAGCAGTTGCCAAAACGCCGTTTCTAAAACCTCTTGGCTTTCACCTAAAGTACCCACCTTGAAGTTTAAGGAACCTGTATTTTTAAGTTGGAAGTGAACCTTATCAAGCTCTATGTAGATCTCTTTGTTCTGGTATAAGCCCTGTTCGTGGAAAACTTTAGACACCGATAGCTTTAAGTTTTGGTATATACAAAAAGATTGCAGCGAACTCATTTTTAAGTTGCCCGTATCTATCTGGTTTGTCGCATCTTCTACGGACGTTGGTAGATGTATCATCGGAAAGTAGCGTGTCAGTTCTTCAGACAGTTTCTTTTGTTCCAAAACGCTTATAATTGATAATGGATTGTCAAATCCAAAGTTGGTGCTTAGTAATTTCTTATGCTTCACACTCACACTTTGCTTAACCTGTATTTCAACGTCTAAGCCACTCAGCGCCGTTATTTTGTTTAGGTGTACCAAAGTGTCATCCAACAGCAAACAATCGCTGTTAACGGGGATATTCATCAACAGTAGCGCTTTAATCAGTGGATCTTGAAAATGCCCCGTTGAGTCTTCACCAGTTGTTGTCTGATTCCCTATCGCTATATGTACAACATGGAGTAGCATTAGCGTGTTAGATGTATGACCAGTGTCGCGTGTCGTTGGTATATACAAATCGTTCAGGAAGTTGAAAGCCTCAGTACCTATAACGCATAAGCGAAATATCGATAGCTGATCGTGCGTTTCCTTTGGTAGTGCATCTATCCCAAGTTCCCAATATTTGTAGATGTATGGACCAATAAATGAGTATTCATCATCATTCAATATGTCCGTCTCAAATACGCTATCCAATACCGCTATATCATTCACTATGTCAGGCTTAAATGGCTGTAACACTATGCCCGATATAACGTCTTCTAAGCTCATATCTATGTATTCGGTATCTGTTAAGCATTCTGTCATTTATGTGAACTCACTTATCACCCAAACCCTTAAATACATCTAGTGTTTGGTAGTACTCATACTGCTCGTCAGTAAAGATATTCGGGGAAAATACTATGTAGTGGTTTGGCAGATTAAAGCTCTCGTATGCTTCGTCTGATACCTTTTCCAAAGCTTTTGCGAGTTGATACAAAGAAAAGTTTTTGTTCTCTTTGATGGCATTCAAATACCACTCTTTGTACTTGCGGAGCTGGTCTACGTAATCAACGTTCGCTACCAACATATCTTCTTGCTTGGCTTCTTCATATTCAGCCATTGTGTTGAACTTAATGTCCGTGAAGTACAGTTGGGTATCAATTGTTTGGGTTCGTGTCTTAATCGCATTAAACGCCTGTATATCCTCAAACATATTACGTGCGTATTCTGCTTCAGACATCTTTGTAGGATTAGGGCGTTGATGGCGCTTTAACGGCTCTACAAGCAAGCTTTGGCGATGTCGCCGTGCGAACTTAGCAAGCTCAGGATCTTGGTTGTCAGACTTATGCGATAACACCAGTAATGCACGTTGATATTGATTAAAGATCTCTTGAGGTATGTTCGTACTCAATACGCATATTTCAGCTTTCTTTTCCAGTGATAGTGCAAAGATGTGGTTTTGTGCATGGCATAGCGTACAGACCGCTACAATGTTCTCAGCCGTATGGTTGCTATGATCGCCGTCTAAGTGATGTGGCTCTAAAAAGTATTCGTCATAGAAATCACAAAAATAGCATTTAGCTGGTTGTGAAGACATTATTTGCTTTATTGTCTCATTGGTTTTAAAACCATCATGGATAGTTTTATCTTGACGTATCTCTTGCTTGTCGTTTACGCCGTTAATAGGTCTTAAAATACCAAACTTACGGTTTATATGTTTCACTTAAACCCCTTAATACTATTAAGTAAGGTCTAATTAAAACATGTATATACTATTTTTAAAATAAAAAAAGCGCAGCCTAAGCCACGCTTTTAAACTTATTTATTATTGTATTACGCTTTACCAGTAATAGTGTTCGCAGCAGAGAACATGATGAAGCCTACGATTGATAACGCACCACCCACACCAATACAGATCCAAGCAGTTTTCTTTTTCTTTTGTTGATCTTCTTCTGATGTATACATCATATACAAACCAGTACCAACTAAGCCTAAACCAAGCACCATGAACACTACGATTAAGAATTTATAAACGTTTTGACCTAATGTTTCACCACGGCCTAAGATTTCATTCGCATCAGAACCAGCAGCGTGTTTTCCGTAAGCTGTACCACCTGGGTTCCATGTGCCAGTGTTTGCATATGCAACTTGACCCATTAATGCAGAAACAAAAGCTAAAAACATTACTTTTGCGCGGAATGCAGTCGCTTTTACAGTGCGAACTGAGTGTTTTACTAATGATACCATTGTCATTTTCCTTTTATTTAATATACGGGAGCTAATCTCCGCACTGTAATTAAACATTCTTAAAACCCTATTGCTTTAAGTTGCTTAATTTTAAACTTCTCGTTAAATATCTTCAATATCTTATACAAGGTTTTTAAGAAACTCTCACCCTATTTTAAGAAGATTGTTTAAAATATTGTAAAAAAGGTTCCTCCTATTTGTGTTCCAAAGGTATTAACAAAGACATCGTGTACGTCCTGAACGTATACGCATAATACACCTGTTATAATTAAAACCCATGCTTTGCGGTATGTCGCATTGCCTTGAGCATCAATTTTCTCTACAAAACCATATAAGCCACGAGCTACCGCTATAATCCCTACCAGTTGCGTAAAACCTACAACCGCCGTAACGATATATGCACCTAAATCATTAGCACCAGCATTAGGCAAGTAACTTTGTACCGTTACAAGTTCTATGCCATTACCACCAAACAATGAAGAACCTAGTGCACCAATGATATATCCGTCATATCCAAGTGATGCAAAAGCACCACCGATAAGAATCTTCAACAATGCCCCACCAGTGGTAGGCTCTTTCATTCCATGACCAAAGAACTTTTGTTGAGGTGATGATGCTTGCACTAAGTCAAAAAGCGCCGTGCCAGTAATCACCAACCCCGTTACAACAAAGCAAATGCGTATAAAGCTTAGTAGTGGACCGTATATGTTTAATATCGCTTTAACTATATCTAATGCATCCACGCTATTTTCCTTATTTCACCCAAATGGCTTGTTCGTTTTCGTCAACAGCATAGACCGTGCGATTGTCTGGCATCTTCTGACCTACATAGACTGTATATGTATGGTTTTGAGAATCTGTCATCCAAGCGCGATCGCCTACAACCGCAAAAGCATCCAAGCGTTTTGCACCTTTTGGAATTGATAAGGTTTTAGATCCCGATGTACTTAAAGCCTTTTGCTTAGTCTGGTCTTTAGCTATTTTGATTAAACTAGTCTTTAATTCCTTAATTGCCTGTTCTTGCAATTCAACAAGGTTTTTAAGATCGTCATTTTCAGCTTTCAGTTGTTCATTTTTGATTATGGTTTCTGATTGAGCAACTGCAGTTTGTTCGCCGTTTTGTACTTGCCCATGCGCTTGCTCTTTTTCTTTCAAACGTTGTAATAAAATAAGTGCATTCGTACCCTGACTTTGATAGAAGTTAACTGCCTCTATTCCTAGATCAGAATCAATCGGATACGACATGGATTTGTACATAATCATGTATTGACCAGTGGTAGGATCTTTAAACACAATATTTTCATCAACAATGAACGCCGTATCATCAGCAATACTATTGTCCTTTAAAGGTTGTTGATTTTGGTTGTATGTTGCTTGTGTTTGTTGAATGCCTTGACCAACAGTATCAATGGATTCTGGTGTTTGTTCTGGAGCAACTGCCGTGCTGACGTCTTTTGGTTTACTCATTTGTATCCAAAAGAAAGTACCAATCATAATTAAGGCAATAACACCAATAACAATAAGAAGTTTTGGAGGAATACCACCCTTCGCACTACCTTCGCCTTTTTGGGGTTTGCCTTCAGCATCTTTTAGATTTTTCTTTGCCTGTTCAGCAGTCATTTGATTATCAGACATTTCGCTTACCCCTTATTTTTCGGTGTTGTTACGTCAGCATCAAAAAAGACTTCAAATACTTTTCCGCTGTTAACGATATACGTAGTTGGTCGAACTGTTGATGTACGTGCCATGTTCGCCATTTCCGTACCAACGTTACCAATGATGTTCCCGGCAATTTCTTTATCGTTTGGCTCTTCCTTCGTGCTTACAACATTGCCAGTATTTGTGATTTGGGTTGTACCAATGTTTTGATAGGCTTGTCCGTAACCCTCAAAGATTCCAGCAGTAACCATACCGCCAAGCTTTTGCAAAGTGTGTTTTTGGACTTTATCAGCCATGCCCGATTGTTTTGTTCCAAGAGTTAAAGCTCGTACTTGGATTGCATACTCTTCGCCCTTAAACAACATACGGGTAAAGTTAAATTCAATATCCGCAGTATTCAGACCAACAGTACCAATAAGTTTTGCGCCGTTAAATTTACCGCCAATAACAGTAGCAAATAGGTTTTTACCTTTATCAGTATTCACACCTGTATCTAAACGCGCTTTCATTGTTGTACCAGCTTTAATGATTGCTAGTCCTTTAGTAGATTCGCTAGTCGTATTCGCAACGTTCAAGCTTCCAAGGTTTTGTTGCCCTTCCGATGCTTTAGTGTTGTGTGAATATTTATATGTTGAATATCCGTTGACCTTGTTCTTTGTATTAGAAAACGCAGCAAGTTGATCAACAAAAGCAGTTTGACTTAATTCACGCGTTGCAGCATTACGTTCTGCATAAGCAGCTGCTTGTTGGCTATATACACTAGCAACATCATTAGCAGCAGATGAAGCATGTTCATATTGTTGCGCGTAGTTAGTTTGATAAATCGGTGCGTTTTGATTAGCACCGTTTTGTGTTTGTGGTTGTTGTGGTAGACCACCGCTAGTTGGTTGAGGTAATGCACCACCTTGATTTGCCATATTAGCTCTGGCCATCTGGTCAAGTTCAAGCGTAATATTTGGTGTACCACCTGTTGCAGAACCGTTTACAGGTTGCCCATTTGGACCTGTAATAAAATTCTGATCGTTCAGATCGCCGTTTGGATCTTGTGTTGCAACTGTTTTAAATTCGGGCAAATAGCTTTCACCATTTTTGCCAGCTCGAGCAGCTTCTTCAGCTTGTTTTTGACGTTCATATTCTACATATTCAGGAGGGATAACATTTGTACCCTGTCCTTGGATTTCTGGTGTAGCAATAGCAACCTGATTATCTAAAGCTAGTTGGTCACTTTTCCCCATTGGGTTAAACATAAAAAAGCCTAATCCACCAACTACTACCAAACCAATAATTGCAACAACGCGAAAGCGCGTATCTGCAAAAACACGTTTTTTGTTAGCAGTTTTAATACTTGTATTTTTCAGTTTTTTAGGTTGGTCTTCTTCTGAATGAACTTGGTTTGCAGAAATAATAGTTTCATCGGTAGTACCTACTTCAGTGCTACGACTAGAATTCTCTTCAATGTCATTCGGGTTATTTTGTTGGTTCGTTGAATCCATTTTTAATTCTCACTTAATGACTTAAAATGCGTCTTCGAGGTAAACAGTTTTAGGTGTACCGCCAGTCGTTGAAAATGTGATGTACTTCAGATCTTCAGAATCTTCATAACGGAAGATCTTCATACCGTTGTTAGCGCGGAAAGAACTCAAAAAGGCTGGTTGAATAACACCAAAGTTACTACGCACATATATATAGCCACCAAACTTCCAAGCACGGACATTAGGACTATCGGTTCGCATTTCAACAGCACCCTCAGGCGCTAAGCCATCCATAAATTGCAAACTCACACCATCTGGAATAATCGATGTTTGATTGCCTGTTGAATACATAGCTTTGGCTGTTGGGCTTCGACCAGGTATACGTGCGTCTACACGAACATCTAAATCACGTTGGCCAGTAGCTAACATCAAAATTACTGGAGCACCCAATCCCTTTAATGTGACCGTTACGTTTCCGAAAGCAGCTGGATCTAATGGTTCGATTGAAAGGATGTTAGTTTCAGGGATTTCGTCTGGCTCTTTTTCGTTTTGCTCACCTAAGCCATCTGAGAAACGTCCACGGTCCAAAGAAATCTTTTCAATGTTCCATGGATTTCCTGAAGAATCGGTAAAGACAATAGTAGATAGCATGCCAGCGCTTAAACGAATTACTGGCGGTTCCTCACCAGGGTTTAATGAAATACCCAAACTACGGGTTTTCGCTTGTGGCGTATTTACATAAGGACTAGAAAGGCTTCGTTTTTGTTGCAACAAAAGTCCTTTAACTATTTTTGTTTGCTCAGGTGTGAACTGCAAACCAACAAGATTGTGAACCTGTCTGTCAATTTCCGATGCTGTATCAACTACCTCAGGTGCAACCAAAGGAGATTGAGCATCCGCAAAAGTATTCGGAGGCATATCAGCAGCATTAACTATTGTAGTTAATGCAGTAGAAGCAAAAAGAGCCAAAGATAATTTTTTCAATTTCATAAGTATCATCCAATTAACGCGCTGGAGTTAACGTAATTGTCTTAACAGCAATACCGTTGTAGTTCAGATAAGAACGTGGATGCTCAACAATAGTAACTGTCGCAATGAAGCGGTGAGTCTCTTTAGGTTGTTTGTCACCTAAGAAGAATTGAGTAGTGATAGGAACACGAACAGTCCAACTAGGTTCTGCAGCATGTAAATCACGGTTTTCGATTTGTGGAACATCAGTAGCAGTAGTTCGCATCGTTAGGTTGTTTTGTACGATTGTGCCAACTGTTTGTGATTGAGCGATTTGCTTCATCAATGAATCTTTACCGCCCTCAGTGAAATACATTGAACCAGCATTGTTAATAACGTCACGCCAGTTCAAGAAATCAAAGTTGTAGACAGAAAGAATTGCACTCTTACCGAATTCAGAAATAACAACGTCAGTAACGCGAGGGTTTTTTGATGCTTCGATTGGACAGATAACCGAGTTATCTACTGTTTGAACAGCTTTGACTTTTGGGTATGCATTAAAGGCAGCAAAAATAATCATCGCAAGAACAGCACTCACGATAAAAGCGAAAAACACGAAAACAAGCCATCGTCTTAACTTTGCAATCTCCTTATCTTTTTCATCCACCTGTTTTCTGAGCCAAAGACTAGGATCACAAGAACCTATTCCAGCGTTTTCATTAGATTTGTCTTTAGACACAACAGCACTCCTATTTCGCTGGCTGATATATAACAGATGGAATTGGACGATCTGATTTAGAGCTAAGCACACACTTAACTGGTGTGCCGTCATCAAAAACCAAAGATTCAAAATCTGTTGTGGTGAGTTTAAAAGCTACAAAACTAAGCGTTGTTAAAACGGTTAAAATGCACAATGAGGCAAACGTACTAACCAACACTCTTAAAAGCCTTGCGTATTTTCTTTTACCTATTATTGATACTTCAGCGTAAGGAGAACCCCATGTTGAAGTAGTCAAATTAGTTTTAGAGTTATCCATTTAGTCAATCACTAAACCCGACTTTAATTCGTCCTTATAATAGTCGGTATTAAACTCATTTGCTATATTAAGATCAAAATAATAAAAGGTATCTAGGTTATTAGCTAAAAGTGTTTTAACAAATTCATGGCTACCATTAACGTTTTCAATAGAATCTAAAGTAGGCTTTATACTAAAACCACTATGGCCTCTCCACTTTCGCCCATAAAAGTTAGAAGCAGTATCTTTACCAGCATGTCCAAAAGCACCAGCTATCACAAACTTATCAATACCCTTTACCTTAGCATTTGCAATACATTGATGCCTTGTACTGTATAAAGTAGGTCGTTGATCTTCATTAGTTAAAACCTTGCCTCTAAGCTTAAAGTAATTGATATAACTTAAACGTAAACGCTCTTGCAGTATTTTAATAAAAGTCTGTTTTTCATCCCATCCAAAGGTATAGCCACTACTTTTATTTAAACTAGATACCTTTCTCACATACCTATTTAGCAAGTTCCAATAAAGGTATATCTTTTCTTGATCTTCATGTTTAAGGTCATCAAGTATTAAATACCTTTTAAGTCCATTAGCCCGACCATGTGTAGCCTTGCCATTTTCCACAATCATGATCAGTTTTGGTCCTTTTACTGCACAACAGAATGAAACGGAAAACCACTCAACAGGACGCAATCCAACAACAAGATTGGCATCAACAAAAGCAACCATCATCCGATCAAACTCACTAACCCTGGTGTTACTCTCGTTCTTATGCTCGAATTCTCTTACCAAGTAGTTGTAAAACGTGCGTTCAAAGTACTTTGTTTTCAGCTCAGAAGTACGCTTAGGTTTGTCCTTATTAGCTGTATATTTTGTGTTAATGATTCTTAAATATAATTCTTCTAAAAAATATTCATCAAAACCAGCATCTATATCTTCATCATTAATAGAGCCATTATTTAGCTCATTAAGCTTTAGACCGATTCCATACACTAAATATGCACGATATGTTCTAAATGTAGATTCCGCGTAATAACCATTTTCAGATTTAGTTTTAAATTCAGAATATATGTTTTCATATAACATTTTTAAATCTAGCTCTGAACTATCTAAATGTTTATCAATTTTTTGCTTAAGCTCAATATCATATTTGGTCTTAGTAGAATACGGAAAATCTTCTATACGACTTGTGTATTCTTTTAATGTCTTTGGATAGCTATTAGGATTCTCAAAACTGCTCACCACTACCACCCTTTATCCACATGCAAAACATGAGCACATACTACAACGTTAAACACCTTTCTAAAAGTACTCGTTAAAACGTTTTTCACTTTAAGCAAAATGTTTTTCACTTTTAAGCCCAATAAATGCGAATGTCTTTTTTGACTCCTCTCTTGTTAGTACAGTGGAAAAATCAAAAAAATGAAGTTGAGAAATCATAAAAACACAGTGGACCTTTTTTACAGTGAAGTGCTTGATATGCATAGTTTCAATAGTCTTTTGCCAGTTGCGATGCCTTAAATTTTTAGGGAAAAATACGACTCTAAGCCTATCATTATTGCAGTTTAATTGGTGTTTAAGGTGTCAAATCTTTATATTTAAGATGCACAGCACTAAACCATAAGATAGGTTTTTATAAGTAGCAGCTTTAATGTCTTTAAACTTTTAAATTAGGAATGGTATATACCAAGATGCATTTTTTCTTCAAACAGTTTTTATCAATTTATTTAATATTAAAGAAGCTGGCTTATAAATAAATTGCATTATCACCAATAATATTTTTAATATTAATTAAAAAAAGCATATTAACATCTTTATTAATATACTTCTATACTGTAAAATATAAATTACAGCATTAACAATATTTTAATTAAAAAAAGAATAAATGTACTTTGTTATTTTCTGTATAAATTATATTCTAAAAAAAGAACAAAAAAGAATAGAAAAGATAATAAAAAGAAAGAATAAGACTATAAAGGAATATAAAAGACGTCTAGCAAACTATAAGAGCTCATTTACTCTCTATAATTGATTGAAAAAAGTACGTTGTATTTCCATTTCAGATAGGTACTACTAAAAAAAAGCATTGTTTTGGACAGACAATGCACTTAAAAAGAGTATTTTTTACAGATTTGTCTTGTTTAGGCCAGGTACGACTGCCTGAAGAACGCCCTTAGATATACGTTAAAGCTTATAAATTAGGTTTAAGCGAGTGCCTAAAAGTCGGCTTTATACCTTTTAAGGGATTTTTTATAATTAATAAAGTGCATTTTAATAGTTTTTAGACTAAAATCATTTTGTCTTTATACCCACTTAATCCGGAGTAAAAATGAAGCACAATAAAAAGCTTTTAAGCGTTCTTGTAATTGGTTTAATGATGTCTGGGTGTGCTAGTCGTGATGTAACGCAATTAAACGTAGCAAGCCCTTTATCTATTATATCTGAAGCATCTCAAGAGGCTTTAATTGCACAACAGAACTTAAAGAACTCTTCTGCAATTCAAATGCAAACTGTTCAGAAGAAACAAGGTAGCATCAACCATGACCTTTTAAATATCGACTACATAGGCGATCCAATACCTTTAATTAAAAGTATTTCTAGCCAATACGGATACCGTTTTGTAGAAGCTGGTCCTACTCATGAGCTTCCAATTGTTAATTTTAATAAAAAGCGTCTTACTGGTGTAGAAGCTTTACGCGATGTTTCTGCATATTTAAATACTGCTTCGATAACTCTAGATCATCAAAATAAAAGTATTTTATTGACTTATAACTAATACCCTTTAAATCCTTTTATACATATCTGGAGTTTTTATGGACTACTCTAATAATGCTTCATTACAAGAGCTACTAAACCCATCTAACCAGTCTTCTTTAGAAGTTCATGTTAGTAATGTTGAACAGCAAGCTCGTTATGAAGCCATGCTTGAATTAGTTAAGCAAAAAGGTATTAAGTTAGGGATCAATACTTATTTAAGCAACGCTCGTGAGGTCATCAAAAGCCAAGAGCGTAACCTTGATACAATCTTTAACTTTAAACCTTACATGATCAAAGATGTTGTTGTTCCCCCGGTTATTATTGAATCAAAAGATGTAACTGAGACACCTAATGCCATGTCGTACAAGACGACTAAGCAGACTTATAAAATCTTGAAACAAGCTCGTTTCAGTACTCGTGCACCTGATTGGCGTCAGTACCTTGTTTTCCCTACACTTGATAGCAATGTTGATTACGTGACTTTCATTCCGAAAGAAATGTTACCAGCTAACGAACAAGAACGAAAAATATGGAAAGAGACTGCTGCTAAGTCTTATGAAATGGGTTTAGTTGAGGGCCGAAATATTGTTGAAGATGCAGTAGATCGTCTTAAACGAGATTATTTGGGGATGGTTACTTTCCATAAGTTTGTTTTAGAGGGCAAGTTATCAATGCCAGCAATTAGCAGTCAATCACTGGCTGTTTCTTCTACACAAGACACTATTGCTCTTGATATGAAATTGCTTCAAATCCAACAATTACCGCAGTTCAATTCAAATATTGAAACTTGGAAACCAATTCTCCAACCTGAACAAATTGCACCTAGCTATCAAATTCCAAAAATTAACCTTGTTAGCGAACCTTAAGTTCGCTAACTCAATTGGAAGTTTTAAATGCAAATGAAGGTTTCGACATTAAAAGCAAAATCTGCATTATTTGATGTTAACAAGATTAAAGGATCTGAAAATAAGATTCTGACAGCTACCAAAGACATTCGCAAAGACTACGATTCTAGCCGTGGTTTTGGTTTGGCTACATTAACAGCCATAACGACATACAAAGATCCGAAACAAGGGTTTAAAAGTCGCGATGAATTTGAAAGTCTTCTATATGAAGCATTAGCTCATGGTGCTTCAGATATTTTCATTAGTCCAGATCGCCCCATCACAATGATGAAAGACTTGGAGTTATATTCGTTAACACACCGTATTATCAATCGTGATGAAGCTCTACACATCCTAAGAACGATTGCTGATGAAAATGCCTACTTAGTCCTTATTAATAATAAGTTTATTAATAAGGCATATCGTATTCTGCAGAAAGACGCTTCAGGTAAGGAAACTCGTTATAACTTTCGTGTGAACGTATCTCGAACTTCGTATCGTGGATCTGGAGATTCTTTTCAGATAACGTTACGTACAATTTCTGGCATTCCCCCTCACTTTTCAAAAGTGGGTTTAGATGAAGATTTCATTAAAAGATCGCTACCTCACAATGGTTGCTACATCATTGGCGGAATCACTGGTTCTGGTAAAAGTACAACACTAGCTTCAAATATTCGCTATGTGTTGGAAAATAATACTCATATTCGTGGAAATATTTTGACTCACAACGAGCCTATCGAATACGAGTATGACGCAATTGAAAGCACACACAGTATTGTTAGTCAAAGCGAAATCCCCAATAACTTCGAGACTTTTGCGGATGCAAATAGAGAGGCGATGCGTAGACGTCCTGCTGCAGTTGAAATCGGTGAATTGCGAGATAAAGAAACAATTTCTGCAGCTCTAGAACTTTCTTTAACTGGCCACCCTGTTTTTGCAACGGTTCACGCAACCACCGTAGACAAAATTATTCCACGTATGTTGAAGCGCTTTAAGCATGAAGAACATCTTCAGGCTGCAGCTGACATTATTGGTTCAGTTTATACATTGATTGCTCAACGTCTTGTTAAAGATGTGAACGGCAAGGTATTTGCTGTAAGGGAACACTTAATTTTATCACCTCAACTGAAAGAAGAATTGCTTTTAATTGATGATATTCATGCTCAACAGAAGTTTATTCGAGAGTTAATGATTAATTCTGATGGTTCAGATCCAAACATCAGTAAGAGTTTCAGGAAACAAGCTGACGATCTACTCAAAGCTGGTCGTTTGCATGAAGACTACTATTACAAACTGATTTATTAAGAGGCGAATATGGATGATCAATATGCACACTGGTCGCAATTTAGATTAAATCTAATCCTATGGGGCGGTTTAAACGGATATTTGTTTATACCTTTTCTAGCTGTTGTTATTAAGTTTTCCTTGTTCAAACTTATGCTTTTCATCGGCTTGATAGTAGCAACATTGGTTATTGAAAAAGTATTTAAATACAAATACAGCTATATCCCCTCTGCTCTTAGACGCTTAGTTTTTGGGGGCAATAAATACACTAGACGCGGTAGAAGACGTTACTCGTTGTAAATCTTGAAAAATTGAAAGGTAAACTTATGAAAAATACTCAAAATGAAAAACCAGCGATTGAAGAACGTTATATTGTTCTAGGTATTGATGATGGACATGGCGGTACAAAGCTTTATGCTGGTCTAGATCAAGATGGAAATGAAATCAAACTGACTATTCCTAGTATTGCTTATTCAGGAAAAGTCCTCACTGGCGAAGAGGATTCTACTGACTATTATGTGGTTAAAGTTAATGAAAACTTTTATACAGTTGGTAAGAAGATCAATAGTAGTGTTCCTCTGGATACCAGAACAGACGAATACCCGACATCTGAATATAACAAGGCACTAATACACCAGGCAATTAAGGCCTATATTGACCATATCGGAACATATGATGGTAGAGCGTTTGCAATCGCTACTTCACTTCCTGTTAGTCGCTATTACACACCTGAAAAAACCAAAAACATGCCACTTATTGATATGAAAACTAATTTTCTACTCAATGGTGATGTTTGCTTCAACTTAAAAGATCATAAAGCTGGTAAACCGCTTAATATCATTAAAAGACATATTGTTAAATGTGAAGCTCAAACAGCTTATTTTAATGAGATTATTGATGTACACGGAAACGGTTCAGAAGATAGTGATCTTTTAATAAGTTCTGAATGTGCTGTAATCGATATTGGCGGTAAAACCACTGATATTGTAGTCACATTAGATGGAGGAAACATGCTTGATGGCCATCGTTCTACATCACGTAACCTTGGTATTCTTACCATCTATGAACGAATCACTAGCTTAATTCTTGAATCTGGCTATAAAACAGTTAACGCTAACTGGCTAGATTTCGCACTAAAATCTGGAACTTATGGTATAGGATCTCAAGCCAAAGATATTACAGGTTTAATTCAGCAAGCTAAAAACGAATTCATGATCGAATTAAATAACTTTATCTCTAAACAGATCGGTGGAGGCGATGATTTAGCATTAGTATTATTTTGTGGAGGCGGTGCAGCTTTTCTTGAAAAAGAGATTAAAGAAAAGTACGACTTACCGAACGTAAGAATCGCTGAATCACCAGAGTACGCCAATGCTAAAGGTTTATATAAGTTAGCTAAATACATGTATAAAATGTACGCAGAAATCAAATGACAGATTCAAACTACATACAACTATCCTATCAATTAATTCACTTAACAAGAGAAGATCTTGATGTGATTAGTAGTGTTAATAGAAATCTACCAGGTCTAGACTTAAACGCTTTTAGTTTAAGTCTGCTGTATTTAGGATTTATCTTTTGTACTGACAAGCAGAAGATTTTTCTAAATGCGCCAGTGCAAAATGAAATAGACGAGACGTTTGCACAGCCTGTACGAATGAAAATAGATAAAAATGCAAATCAAAAACTATTTAATTCAATTAAAAAACATCCTCAAGGAAAGCTTCGTAGAAATTACATAACTGCTGTTTTACATGCTGGTATAGCGGTTCTAATTGAGCTTTCATACCTTTATAAGTTGTATGAAGTTAATGAGGATATGGCAAGCCTATTGATG
>NZ_BBTF01000046.1:0-26647 GCF_000876115.1 Acinetobacter sp. NBRC 110496 | reverse complement strand
TATATTACATATATCTACAGATGAATTGGCAGGGGCGGCTGGATTCGAACCAACGGATGCCGAGATCAAAACCCGGTGCCTTACCACTTGGCGACGCCCCTAACATGTAACTTTAAAATGTCTTAGAGGTGATTCTGCTAAACTGTTGACCAAGTAAGCTTTACAAGGCGCGTTTTGCAAAATTTGCTCTGTATTCATTTCATCGGTTACTTCAGTAAAAACACAAGCACCTGTACCTGTAAGCTTTGCTAGACCAAACTGATCTAAATACTGCATTGCTTCTTCTACTTCAGGGTATAACTGTCGAGCCAGAGGTTCAAAGTTATTTCCAAAATTAGAAGGTTCTATCTGATAGGCGCAAAATGTAGTGATCTTAGAATCTCTTGTCAATGTTTTTTGCGAAAAAAGCTGTTGAGTGCTGATAAAACAGTCAGGTTTTAAGATTATGAATTTTTTTTGAGCTAAGTCTATGAATGATAAATGTTCACCGATGCCTTCGGCCCATGCATTTCGGCCTAAAACAAAGATGGGAACATCAGCACCCAACTGCACTCCATAATCGGCCAGTTGCTGTTCATTTAGATCGCATTGCCAGAGTTGGTTGAGTACGATCAAGGTGGTGGCGGCATTGGATGAACCACCACCGAGGCCTGCGCCCATCGGAATATTTTTTTCAATTTTAATCTTCAATCCACAGATTTTTTTTGCATGTGGCTTGAGCAGTTGTGCGGCACGATAGATCAAGTTCTGTTCGATCTGTACTTCTGCGAGCCCTTCAATTTGAATATGTTCTTCTGAACATGGCTCAAAAGTCATCCAGTCATATAAATCTATCAGTTGGAAAATAGTTTGTAACTCATGATAACCATTGTCACGACGGCCTGTGATATGTAGAAATAAATTCAATTTGGCTGGGGAAGGCACTCTAATCATAAAAGAATCTAAATTATCGGTTTTGAATGACCATTGTAATACGGTTTTCTTTGCCATCTGCAAGCGCTTGCTTCAACAAAAGTTTATTCGGGAGGTTTTGCGCATCGTTATAACTAAAATCAACAGTCCAACCATCTTCAATCAGTTGTTTCAGGCGATTGTTTTCATCTTTGCTAATCTGTGCATTTTGAGTGGCTGGCTTGGCTTGTACCCAGTAGGCAAGATGCATAATTGGGGCTTGCCAACCAGTGGCTTTTTCAAGTAATTCCTCTGGTGTTTCGGCGGTAATCAGGCCCGTTTTGGCGCTATTTAAAGTAACTTGACCAGGTTTGCCTTCAATTTGGGTTTTACCCACACCTAAAATGCCTGTCAGCTCAATATCAAATTGCTGTTGTTGCTGTACCCATGTAAAAAAAGCACTCCCAGATTGTTGTGGGGTACGGACACCGATTTTGCCTTGTAAACTAAAGTTATTTTCATCTTGTACTTGTGGTGAGACTGGCACTTTATTGGGCTGGCTCAAATGTTGGCAACCTGTTAGCAATAAAATACTGCTGCTACATACGGTGATGCATAACTTTGAAAACAAATGCATGGTTTAACTCTTTTTTACGGTGATGGGTAAGATTAAGCTATCAAGTTGTTGTAATTGTGGGGCATTGGCATGTTTTTGTTTTAATTGCTGTAACACCTCGCTAAATTGCGTGAGTGCCCCTTGCATATACAAGGCTTTGGCATAACGAATTCCGATATTGACATTTTCACTTAGCGAATAGGCTTGTCCTAAGACTTTGGCTGCGGTATCAAAATCATTTTGCAGGAAGGCAATATAACCTAATGTATCGAGAATTGAGGCTTGCTCAGGGGCAAAATCCAGTGCCAACTCTGCGTATTTACGGGCTTCTTTGAGACGGCGGTTTTGCAGCGCCAGTGTATAGGCATAAGCATTCAGATAGGTCGGACTGTTTGGTTCAATAGCTAAAAGCTGCTTTAAGGTTTTGTCTAATTTATCCCGATCTGTATAAGGGTCGAGTAACAATACCTCGGCATAAATTAATTCAGGATCATCCGGCAAGCTTTTAATTGCTTCGTCTAATAGTGCTAAAGCTGCCTTTTTATTATCCATCTTCTTTAAAATATCAGCCTGTGCCTGATATAAGAAGCTGGCATGTTGCGGATAGTTGACCCGTTCCTGCGTTAAGAAGCGTAAAGCATCATTTAATTGTCCCTGTTTCTCAAAAATTGAAATCATATTGCGGCGGGACACGATATAGAGACTACCATCGACCAGACGATAATAGGCTTTGGCCGTTTCATAATGCTGTTTGCGTTGTGCATTAATCGCTAGATAGTAATAGGCTTCATTCTGATATTTTGCCGAGGAACGCAAATCAACTAAATATTGTTCAGCTTTTTCGTATTGCTTCAAATCAATGCTGGTCAAACCAGCAATAAACAGGGCTTCTTCGGCCTTGGGATGATCCTTGATGATATCTTCTAGTTTATCTAAGGCTTCTTGCTGCTGATTAATTTGAATGTAATAACGTGCTTCTGCCATTCGAACATCCACATTGCCCTTGTTTTTGCGACTTGCTTGGGCAAACCATTTTTTGGTTTCCTCATCATTACGCAGAGCCATCAGGAGATTGGCTTTCATTAAAATAAAACTGGTGGATTTTGAACGTTTGCGTAAGGCTTGATTAATATTATTCAGTGCCTGTTCATATAAACCATCTTGGGCTTCTAAACCCGCAATCAAGGCCAGAATGGAGGGGTTGTTTCGTTCTTCGCTGGCGCGCAGTGCATTTAGCAGAATTTCCCGATCTGGGGCTTGTTCAGGAGCAATCCCAACTAAAATTTCCTCGAGATCGGCAGTTGGGTCAATATTTAAAATTTTATCTAATGTCTTTGCTGCTAACTCATATTCATGAGTTTTAAGTGCAATATGTGATAAATAAAACAGCGCAGGCACATCTTTGGGTTCCTGTTCGACCCAATGTGTGGCAATGTTAAGTGCTGATTGTAAATCATTGTATTCTAATGCGATATCTAAAGCACGCTGTTTAATCGTGGTTGAATTGCTGCGAATCGCAAGTACAGTATAATTGTGTAATGCAGTTGCAATATCATCATAAGCAAGGGAAAATTCAGCGACCATGCTCTGTTGCAGGGCATGCTCAAAGCTCTTCTCTGCATACATGTCGTGTATTGCTTGTGCAGAGACATAAGAGCTCATGCTACCTAACAACAAGATTGTGGTAGAATACCGTCTAATCGTCTTGCCGCTAAAAAGGGTACGGCGATATAGCTGACGCAATTTTTATTGATCCAAAGTAATGCTTTTTATGACACCGATGTTGCACAATAACATAAATTTAGCGAAATGATGATCTGATATGTCTTTCTTTGCATTGGGCGTCAACCATCAAACAGCTTCTGTTGAACTTCGTGAACAAATTGCTTTCAATGCAGAGCGATTAGCTGCGCTATTGCTTGAACAAAACCAACATGCATCGCTAAATGATTTGGTGGTGGTGTCAACCTGCAACCGTACCGAAGTCTATGCCATGACAGAAGATGCTGAGAGCATCCTGAATTGGCTGGCCCACGTGAATAATATTGATGTAAAACAGTTAATTCATCATGTTTATCGTTACGAGAATGCTCAGGCGGTTACACATTTGATGCGTGTAGCCAGTGGTTTGGATTCGCTAATGCTGGGTGAGCCGCAAATTTTAGGTCAGGTTAAAAGCGCCTTGGCCTTATCCAAAGATGCAGAAACTGTTTCGCCTGAATTGAACAGTGTTTTTGAATATGCCTTTTATGCAGCAAAGCGTGTCCGTTCCGAAACTTCGGTGGGCAGTCATGCTGTTTCAATGGGTTATGCCGTTGCGCAATTGGCATCACAAGTGTTTAGCCATACCGAAAAACTGACGGTGATGGTGGTTGCAGCAGGCGAAATGAACAGTCTGGTTGCTAAACATTTGGCAGAAATGGGCGTAGCAAAAATTCTGATTTGTAACCGTAGTCGTGAACGTGCTGATCTATTGGCGCAAGAAATTGCCCATCAGGTCGACGTTGAAATCATTCCCTTTGCTGAACTTGCACACAATTTGCATCGAGCGGATGTGGTCTCTAGTTGTACAGGTAGTTTGCATCAAGTGATTGAATATTCAGACGTTAAAATTGCCTTGAAAAAACGCCGTTATCAGCAGATGCTAATGGTCGATTTAGCCGTTCCTCGTGATATCGATCCGAAAGTGGAATCATTGGATAACGTGTATTTGTATGGTGTTGATGACTTACAAAGCGTGATTGATGAGAATCTGGCACAACGTCGTCAGGCCGCGGTTGAAGCTGAAATCATGGTCAATCAATTGGCAACCCAATTGATGACCCAGCAAAAGGTTAAAGAGGCCAGTGGTACCATTCAGGCTTACCGTCAGCACAGTGAGGAAGTCAGCCAAAAAGAGTTGGCACATGCTTTAGAGTCACTGCAACATGGTCATGCTGCAGAGCAGGTGATGCAAGAGTTTGCGCATCGTCTGACGCAAAAACTGATGCATCCCACTTCGATTTTACTCAGAGAAGCCGCTAAAGCTGAAAATCCAGATTATTTCGAATGGCTACAGCAACATTTGCAAGATGTGTTTGAACATGAGCGTAAGCCACGCCAGTAATGATCATCAAGACAATAAACGTAAACTAATCTGTTTGGTCAACTCGTTCAGTTGTTGACGTAAATTACGCGATTCAATTAAAGAAATTGGCGATTTGAGCTTTAAGCGTAAATACTTTTCTTGCAATCCCAACGCATATTCTTTCGCCAGTTTGTCTGCAATTTCAGGTGCTTGGGTTAGTGATTGAATATTGGTTCGTTGCATGATATCTGCCAGTTCATGGCTATAACTGCTACATGCGCCGAGTACATAATAGGTCGCCAGTTCCTGATCATCAGGCAAGTCATCAAAAACAATATTGAGTGCCGCCAGAATCTTGGCTAACAGTTCATTTGGGTCGATCACCGCACGCAGTTCTTCAAAATGGATATAGAGGAAGGGATGGTGCATTAAAATTGCCACTGCAAAATCTTCATCTTTGGTCTGAATGTTAAAAGACAATGAGGCATCATGGCTGATTTGTGGAGTAAAACGTTTGCCCAGACCAAGTTTTTCTCGGAAAGACTGGCTCAGCAAATAACGAAATGAGCCGTGTTTGGGCAACAGTTCGGTTAATTCGCGTAGTTCACCCATGACCAAGCTTTTACCTTCGGGGGTGCTAACATCATGTTGTCCAGTCAGGTGTGCAAATACAAAGTCTGACAGGAGGGGGGCTTGTTGTAATAATTTCTGGAAGTTTTCTAAACCTTCTCGACGAATGAGAGAGTCAGGATCATGTTCATTGGGAAGCACAAAGAATTTTAATTCACGACCATCATTGAGCAGAGGTAGTGCTATTTCTAGCGTACGACGTGCTGCTTTTTGGCCTGCTGCATCACCATCAAAAGCAATGGTAATTCGAGAATTTTGTTTAAACAGGGTGGTTAAATGCTCGGCATTACTGGCGGTTCCCAATGTTGCCACCGCACCATTAATCCCATATTGCTGTAAGGCGATCACATCCATATAGCCTTCAACCATTAACCAGTCATTGGCTTTAAGTTTACGGCCTTCGTATAGTCCATACAGGAGTTGGTTTTTGTGGAATACTTCCGAGTCTGGTGAGTTGATATATTTGGGTTTGATCTCATCGTTGAGGGCACGCCCACCAAAGCCGACCACACGACCTTTATGATCACGAATCGGGAAAATCACCCGTTCACGCAATAAATCGAAATCTCGACCACTGTCACTGGAACGGATCAGGCCAAGTTGTTTTAAACCTTCAATATCTTGTGGAAAAGCTTTTTCTAAATGTTGCCAGTCTTCAGGGGCATAACCCAAACGCCAAAATTGAATGGTCTGAGGGGATAAGCCACGCTGTTTGAAATAGTTTTGCGCTTTTTGGCTATTGGGTAGTTGACGCTCATAAAACTGAGCCACATTTTCCAGCAGATCGTAGAGGTTTCCTTCCTGTACTTGCTCATCCATAATATTGAATGATGGATCGAACTGGGCAAAAGGATCATCCATATAACGATCCATATCGACAAAATGCCCGTCGATGAATTCCTCAGCCGCAGGTACGGGCGCGACATTCTCAGCTACAGGTGTAACTGTCGCTTGCGGTACTGCCACTTGTTGAGGGCTGCGTTTATAGGACAGCTTTTTATTGTCTTGATTATCTTTAGGTAACTCGATGCCAGTTTTATTCGACAGCTCTTTCATCACATCGACAAAGTTACGGCCATCAATATCCATCAAGAAACGAATGGCATTGCCGTTGGCCTGACAACCGAAGCAGTGAAAGTACTGCTTATCGCGATAAACATGAAAAGAGGGCGATTTTTCCTGATGGAATGGGCAACAGCCCGAGTAGGTACGTCCCGTCTTTTTTAACTTCACACGTTGACCGATCAAATCGACAATGTCGGTTCGATCTAAAATTTGATCAATCGTATGTTGTGGAATTGCCATATGTATTTAACCATTTAAGACGGGGAGTAGCACATTGTTGCATCGCAAAAATGTCAGGAATCATTGTTGCATAAAATAAAAAACAGGCAAGAAAGACTTGCCTGTTTGATGTATCAGATGATTGCAAATTAGTTTGCAGCATCATTCTCCGATGAGTTATTTGCTTCAGGTTTATCTAACAGACCAAAACTTAAACGGTTTTTCCAGCTTGGTTTGTTGGCATTGGCTGGAGCAGAGGTTTCTGGTACAGCAACGGGTGCAACTTGCTCTGTTTCTGGTTTGTCCAGTAAACCAAAGCTTAAGCGGTTGGTTAAACTGCGCTGTTCAGCAGTGCTTGCTGTTTCCGCTTTGGTTTGTACCGTTTTTGATTCGCGACCCAGCAAACCTAAAGTTGCACGATTGACCCAGCTACCTTCTTTACGTGCTGCACGTAAATTCACTTCACCATTGGATTTGACCAAGTTTGGATAATTAAGTTTTAAAATCTCAATATATTGTTGAGAGGTCGCTTGATCGCCCAATTTTTGGTAGCTATAAGCCAGGGTTGCTAAAGCTTCTGGCGTTTGTGGGGTTTGCGGATAATGTTCAATCACCCATTGCGCACGTTCAGCCGCAGCCAACCAAGCTTTACGCTCAATGTTGAAACGTGCGGCATTCATTTCACTTTCAGCAAGTTCCTGACCAATAAATTTCATGCGCTGTGCTGCATCGACTGAATATTGACTGCTTGGGAAACGGCGAATTAAGTCTACAAAGTTTTGGTAAGCCAGTTTGACATAGCTCACATCACGATGAGATTGTTGCAATGAGGTATAACGAATCAAGCTGTCATAGTTCAGTTCCATATTGGCTACGCCACGAACATAGTAGGCATAATCAACATTTGGGTGCTGCGGATTTAAACGAATGAAGCGATCAGCCAGTGCAATCGTACCTTCATAATCTTTTTGCTTGAATTTCGCGTAGAGAAGCTCAAGTTGAGCTTGTTGTGTATATTGTCCAGTAGGATAATACGTATCTAAAGCTTCAAGTGATTTAACCGCATCGGTATATTGATTACGTTCAAGCGATTTTAAGGCTTTGTCATAATAAACTTGTTCACTTGATTGTGGTCCTTTATCAACCACTTCTTTCTTACTTGGATTGCTGCTACAGCCCACAAATGCAGACGCTACACCTAAAGATAGTGCAAGCACCGTAATTTTATAACGTGGTAGCGACATAAAAACTCCTCTGTTATTCTGGGCAATGAGCTACAATGGTGCTATTAAACCATTTTTGTACCGATCATCAAATGACTTCAGCACAATCTTCCAATTCAAACTTCTCTGAAACAGATTTCTTACTCGAAGATTCTGTCGATGCAGATAATCATAATTCCGATTCAACTGCAACACGTTTATCGTTGCAAATTCAACTTGATGAAAACTATTTAGGCCAACGTATTGATCAGGTTGCCGCATTGGTTTGGAGCGAGTTTTCTCGTGAAAAACTCAAGCAATGGATGAAAGATGGCCATCTGTTGGTAAATGGTAACATCGTTAAGCCCAAGTACCGCTGTGAAGGAAATGAATTATTAACACTCGATGTTGAACTTGAAGCACAAACCTCAAGCCAGCCTGAAAATATTCCATTGAATATTGTTTATGAAGATGACGATATTATTGTCATCAATAAAGAAGTAGGCATGGTGGTTCATCCTGGTGCGGGGAATCCAACAGGAACTTTAGTGAATGCCTTGCTTTATCATGCACCTAAACTGGCCGAGCTGTCTCGTGCTGGCTTGGTTCACCGTATCGATAAAGACACCAGTGGTTTACTGGTGGTTGCAAAAAATCTTGAAGCACAATTCTCACTCAGCAAGCAATTGGCTAAGAAATCGGTTTACCGTGTTTATGATTTGATTGCCTATGGCAACATCATTGCAGGTGGCACCATTGATGAACCGATCAAACGTCATCCTGTGGATCGTATCAAAATGGCGATTTTACCGGGCGGACGTGATGCAGTAACACATTACAATGTAAAAGAACGCTTCCGTGACTTTACCCGTGTTCAGGCACAGTTGGAAACAGGCCGTACTCATCAGATCCGTGTGCATTTTAGTTATCTAGGTCATGGTTTGGTGGGTGATCCTGTATATGTCAACCGTGTCCGTTTCCCTGCTGGCGCTTCAGAAAAATTAACGGATATGTTGCGTAGCTTTAAGCGTCAGGCGCTGCATGCCGCGAAGTTGGGGCTGGTTCATCCACGTACAGGTGAAGAAATGATGTTTGAAGCACCATGGCCAGAAGACTTTACCCAATTGGTTGAAGTATTGCGCAGTGAAAATGAAGCCTATTAAGTAAAGCTTTACCTCTCTAAATCTCCTTCCTTAAACGGAGGTGGATTTTCGTGAATTCAATGTCTTAGAGTGCCTTAAATTCCCTCTCCTTTGAGGAGAGGCTTAGGGAGAGGTTGACGGTAGAAAATATAGCTCAGGAGATATTTATGGAATTTGTACAAGGTCTGCCGAAAGGGGTCTATGTAGCACAAACGCGGATTGAACATCCTCAGAGCATTACAACATCGAATCAGAATCTATCCGGATTTAATTTGGCTTTGCATGTCAATGATGATGCGCAACGTGTTCAGCAACATCGCATGTTATTGCTGAATGAGTTATCTACATTCGGTGTAGATAAAATCACATGGATGACGCAAACGCATAGCACCATTTGTCATACCGTCAATGAACAGATTCCATTTATTGCCCTTGAAGGCGATGGTCTGGTCACCCAAAAAGCAGGCCATGCCTTAATGATGATGACGGCTGATTGCTTGCCTGTGGTGTTGGGCAATGCTGAAGGGACGGAAGTTGCCAATTTACATGCTGGTTGGCGTGGCTTGGCCAATGGCATTATTGAAAATACCGTGGCTGAAATGCAATCTCAACCAACATGGGCATGGTTAGGTGCGGCCATTAGCCAACCCTGCTTTGAAGTTGGTGCCGAAGTGAAAGCGGCTTTTTGTGACAAATATCCTGAATTAGCTTCGGCATTTATTACGGGTCAAGTTGAAGGGAAATACCAAGCTGACTTATATGCAATCGCTCGTTTTATTCTCAATCGCTTAGGCGTCGAGACTGTTTTAGGTGGCGATCAATGTTCGTATCAACAGAACCAAGATTATTTCTCTTATCGCCGTGATGCCAAAACGGGACGGATGGCAAGTTTGGTGTTTATGCAATAAAAGCACGCTTGGCGTGCTTGATTCGCCTTGTGGTATTTAAAAATGTTAAACTTGATCCAATTCATTGGTTTTCAAATTCTCCATGTCTGTGATTGAGCAAGTAAGTTCCCAAATTAAAGTTTGTGTGGTTTATCATAGTCCTTATGGACATACCGCCAAAGTTGCGCAATACATTGCTCAGGGTGCAGAGCAGGCGGGTGCCGAAGTGCATCTACTGTCTGTGGCTGCGCCACAATGGGATTTGCTCGATCAGGCTGATGTGATTGTAATGGGTTGTCCGACCTATATGGGAAGTTTAACCTCAGCTTTAAAACAGTTTATGGAAGACTCGTCTAAACGCTGGTTGGCGCGGAGCTGGCAAGGTAAGTTGGCAGCGGGTTTCACCAATGGCGGTGGTCTCAGCGGTGATAAGCTGGCAGTATTACAACAGATTAATTTATTTGCGATGCAGCATGGCATGTTATGGGCAGGCTTACCGTTTATGCCGACAGGACGAAGTCCTTCAGATATTAACCGTATGTCGAGCTTTTTAGGATTGATGACTCAGTCTGACAATGCCAGTGTAGAAGTCACTCCACCTGAAGGAGATCTGGAAACTGCGCGCAAGTTTGGGAAATATTTGGCTGAATTGCGATTAAAACACGTTGTGGCTTGATTTTTAGTAAGACAATCATAATTGAACTATTGCCTGTTTTTTTGCTCGTAATAGTTCCCCGCCATGTCTAAAGGTCTCTTCATATTGGAGCCTTCAAAAGAGCCCACTTATACTGGTTATGGGAACTACACAATTGAAGGGAAGAATGAAGTAGTTGATGCTAATCCGCATTGTAGAGGGTAGAGCTTGGTTGGAAAATATTCGTTGATGGTCAGTATTAAAAATTAAAAAAATGTAGTTAATATAATTAAATAAAGTATAGCCACATATAATTTTTACTCCGAGGGAGTATAAGTAAATGAAGAATGAAATCGCTATTTATTTGAATAAGGTTGCACAAGGAATTATACCATTAAATGATTCATTGGAATGGTTTAATAACTTAGATGATGAACAAATAATTCTGATGCTAGAGACTTTAATTTATTATGTACAGCAATCAGGAATGTCTGCGAGTTCAATAAAAAACTTTCTTGAGCCTGCAAGATTATTTTCTGGGTTAAAAATTGGACACACGCCTGTTCAAATATTGAAAAGTATAGAGCAAACTGGTCTTATGAGTACATCAGCTTTAAAAGTTGGGTTACATAAGTTTTTAAAGTTACCTAAAACTGAACAAAATCAATCTTCTTTACTTCTTGTAGGTATTCTTAATTATAATTTTCATATGAAAAAAAATTCTGATTCAACAAAATGGTGGTATGAAGATTTATCGCAAGATCAAAATTTTCCTGAAATATAGATAAATGACTACTTAAAATTAAACATCATTTTATGATTACTGTGGAAATACGAAGAGCTTAGACAAGATAAGAATAATCCTACAGGAACGCCAGCAGTTCGAGCTGAATTAATGAAAATGATTTTGGAGAAATGGTAATGCTATTTAGTTTTATTAATGAATCTGCTAAGGAAGTTAAAGTTTATTTTGAGCCATCAACAGATACATTTTTTTTGAAGAAAGATGATGTAATCAAAATAAATGTTTCTAATAAGGATTTAGATCATGTTTTTGAATTTGTTTATGTTGATGATGGTGTAATTTTATATCTTCCGCCTAAATCTGAAGTTGAGGTTTTTATAAATGACTTGAAAGTTGAAACATTGTATGAGAAATTTAATTGGTAGATAGATAGCTTAGATAATACTTTTTATCATTGCTGTTAAATGGATTAGTAATGGGTCTATTACATCCATATATTATACAGAAAATTATTTTATTTTTAAAAATAATGGTTTATAAAAAAAACCTCCAATTGGAGGTTTTTTTATTACTTATGCAGCAGACGAGATTTATCACGTTGCCAGTCACGGTCTTTTTCAGTGGCACGCTTGTCATGTAATTGCTTACCTTTCACTAAGGCAATTTCGAGTTTGACCAAATGGCCTTTCCAATAACATGCCAAAGGCACGCATGAATAACCTTTTTGATTGACTGCACCCAAAAGCTTTTCCAACTCACGACGAGAGAGTAGCAATTTACGCGTACGCGTTGCTTCTGGAACCACATGGGTTGAGGCAGATAACAAGGGCTGAATTTGTGAGCCAAATAAAAAAGCTTCACCATTTTTAAAAATGACATAGCTTTCAGTTAAGCTCATACGCCCAGCGCGCAGAGATTTTACTTCCCAACCTTGTAGGGACATGCCTGCTTCAAATTTTTCTTCGATAAAGTAATCGTGGCGCGCTCTTTTATTTTGAGCAATCGTGCCACCATTATGTTTCTTCACTACTGTTGCTTGCGCCATAATTTAAACTTCCACAATTGGCTCTATTGTGCCGTAAAACGCAACCTTTTTCCAATGTTTAGGAATTTCGCATTTAGAGCCAGCATTTGTTAAAATACACGCCTTATCTCATTAACTAGAGTACACCGCATGTCTAAAACACGTGTGATTTATCCGGGGACTTTCGATCCAATAACCAATGGACATGTCGATTTGGTTGCAAGAGCATCAAAAATGTTTGATGAAGTTGTGGTTGCAATTGCGATTGGTCATCATAAAAATCCAGTGTTTAGTTTAGAAGAGCGTGTTGAATTAGCAAAAGCATCATTGAGTCATTTGAACAATGTTGAATTTGTTGGCTTTGATGGCCTATTGGTCAATTTCTTTCGTGAACAGCATGCAACAGCGGTACTCCGTGGTTTAAGAGCAATCTCAGATTTTGAATATGAATTTCAACTGGCCAATATGAACCGTCAGCTTGATCCACATTTTGAATCGGTATTTTTAACTCCATCTGAGCAATATTCATTTATCTCATCTACTCTGGTGAGAGAAATTGCTCGTTTAAAAGGTGATGTGACCAAATTTGTGCCTGCCGTTGTGGTTGAGGCCTTTGAACGTAAACATCAACAAGGTTGGTAGCGTGTCCTTATATATTACAGATGAATGCATTAACTGTGATGTCTGTGAACCTGTATGTCCCAATGAAGCCATCTATATGGGTGAGCTGATTTATGAGATTGATCCTGCACTCTGTACAGAATGCATTGGTCATCATGATCAACCACAGTGTCAGTTGTTTTGCCCCGTTGATTGTATTCCGCTCGATCCTCAACATGTCGAATCGCATGATGATCTGATGGCGAAATACAAAAAATTAACTGCGCAAAAAAATACGAGCAATTAACGGCGAACTTTGATAAGATGCGCCACGAAGTGGGCCGGACGGTCGCTGCTGTGGAGGTCTCCGTGACTGAAACAGGGGAGGAAAGTCCGGGCTTCATAGGGCATGGTGCCAGGTAACGCCTGGGCGGCGAAAGTCGACGGCAAGTGCAGCAGAGAGTAGACCGCCAATCCCTCCGTTCCTCCCTTGAATAAAGGGAGGCTAGGTAGGATAGGTAAGGGTGAAAGGGTGCGGTAAGAGCGCACCGCGTGTCTGGTAACAGTTCACGGCAAGGTAAACCCCACCAGAAGCAAGACCAAATAGGAATCCTGAGGCACGGCCCGTGCTGGATTCGGGTAGGTCGCTTGAGCGTACGAGTGATTGTACGCCTAGAGGAATGATCGTCCTCGACAGAACCCGGCTTATAGGCCCACTTCTCAAATTTTTTAAAATTGTGCTTGACGTGTGTATTGAAAGTTAAGATAATGCGCCCACAGTTTTCGGCTATGTAGCTCAGTTGGTTAGAGCACCGCACTCATAATGCGGGGGTCACAAGTTCAAGTCTCGTCATAGCCACCATTTTATAGACCACGCTCCTGCGTGGTCTCTTTTTATCTGCAGTTTTTATAATCTTCAAAACAATCTTTTTGATGCGAAGTTTTCTGGTTATTTTTATTCAAATCAAAGCCCGATCATGACTAAATCCCGTGGTTGAGGTAAAGATGTGTTGAAATTTGATCAATTAAGGGTTGAAAGCCTAAAAACTGTTCATATGTTCTATATTTTCAAGGCGATAGACTTGACCCGTTATGCGGAACACTAGATAATGCGCACACAGTTTACGGCTATGTAGCTCAGTTGGTTAGAGCACCGCACTCATAATGCGGGGGTCACAAGTTCAAGTCTCGTCATAGCCACCATTTTAAAAACCACGCTCCTGCGTGGTTTCTTTTTATCTGGATTTTGCTCGAAAAAAATAATGCATCAGACATGCAAAGGCCTGTAAATGAGTTATTCATTTACAGGCTTTATTTTTATAGATGCTTTTCGATAGCGGCTAGGGTTTGTGGGCTTTCATAGAACGGTTTGAGGATCAAAGTAATGATCGGTTCTAATACGCCGTGCTCATCCAATGCTTTCACAACTTTTGGATAGAATCGTACGGCTTCATTGAGCAGGTCAGTTTCTTCTAAGCCAATTGCCGCGAACACATCGGCTAGGCTTTCATCTTTATAGAAGTCATAAAACACTTTAACACCGTATAAGATTAAATCCTGTATGAAAGTGGACTGGCGCAATTCTTTCCAGTACTCATAAATCATAACAAAGAATTCTTCCACATCCAGTGGTGTCACTTGTTTGGTGTATTCGGATAGGGGCTGAGCTTTATTATCATCCCAGATATTGCGGGCCAGACTCTCAAGATCATCATCAGAAAGTAGGCTGAGATCGACTAATTGTTCTTGAATGAAGCGACCAATACTCTCTTCAATTTTTTGTTCAATCCGTTGCTGCTGGCGATGTGAGAAGCTTTTGAGCTTATGTTGCCATTCATATTTACTTTCAGAAATACGTACCTCATTTGATTGAGCAAACAGTTTTGGTAATTTGTTTTGTAGTGTTGTGGTCGCAATGTATTGGCACAGTTGCTGAATAGAAGGGCTATCTTTTAAAAATTGATTTAAATAATGGCGGATATTTTCCAGCTCTAAAAACTTGGACAGCCACATTTCAAACTGGTGGTCGGAAAATACATCTTGTAATTGTGCCGAGGATTGTAATGAAAAGACATGCAGTCTTTGAGCAATTTCCCCAATAAACTCTAATAGGCCTGCACCAAGTTGCATTTCAAAGGCATAGCGTTTAACCACAGCCTGAATTTGCGCGAGTTCAACCACTTCTTTGAGTTGAATATTGGGTGCATGTTGAAGAAACAGTTGAATAAATTGCTGAAAGAAATCAGCGGAGAGTTGAGTGCTAAGTTGGTTTTTGTAAAATGAAACTTGCTCAAGCATCATTGCTTGAGCAAGTAATTGTGACTTTTCAGAAACAATTTTTTCAGTCATTCGCGGTCCATCCGTTGACAATAGGATAGCGTCGTTCGCGACTGAAGGCACGCGAACTAATACGTGGCCCAATCGCGCCCTGACGACGCTTGTATTCATTACGATCAACCAGGCGAATCACTTTCTCGACCACTTCGGCTTCGTAGCCTTTGGCGATAATGTCTGCTTGGCTGAGATCTTCTTCAATATAAGCATATAAGATGGCATCAAGTACATCATACGCAGGTAGGGAATCTTGGTCTTTTTGATCTGGACGAAGTTCTGCCGATGGCGGACGTGTAATCACACGCTCTGGAATTACAGGGGTTGCTTCTAGCGTATTACGGTATTTTGCCAGTTCAAATACAATGGTTTTATACACATCTTTAAGTACAGAGAAACCACCGACCATGTCACCATACAAGGTGCAATAACCTACTGAGATTTCAGACTTGTTGCCAGTAGAAAGCACGAGGTTACCAAACTTATTCGATAAACCCATCAATAAAGTACCGCGAGTACGCGCTTGTAAGTTTTCTTCTGTCGCGTCAGCAGGTGCGTTGCCAAAGAATGGGAACAAGGTTTGCATGAAGCTGTTCACGATCGGGTGAATTTCTGCAATACCAAAAGTCACGCCCATGCGACGGGCTTGTTCAGTCGCATCTTCGACACTCATTTGTGAGGTGTAGGTATATGGCATCATCACGGCTTGGACTTTCTCAGCACCAATTGCATCAACTGCAATGGCTAGGGTCAAAGCAGAGTCGATCCCACCAGATAAGCCTAGAATCACACCTGGGAAACCTGAGCGCTGTACATAATCACGTGTTGCCATGACCAATGCTTGATAAATCTCGGCAAAGGTTTCTAAGGCTGGAATCGCATCAGTTGTTTTGTATTGCTTTTGCTCAGTATCGTATTCAGCATAAGCCAAAGCTTCTTGGAAGCTTGGAATTTGTAATGCCAATTGACCATCATGATTGCTGACAAAACTTGAACCATCAAAAATCAAATCATCTTGTCCACCGACTTGGTTGACATAGATCAGATTGAGATTTAACTGTTTTGCCAGTTCATTTAAGGTCTGGATACGATGTTGCGGTTTACCTACTTCATAAGGTGAAGCATTTAAGACCAGCACCGTTTCAACATTCAGTTGACTGAGTTGTTTAACGGTATTCAATGACCAGACATCTTCACAAATCAACACACCGAACTTGTGACCTAAATATTCAAACACAAGATGTTGATGGCCTTCTTGGAAGTAACGCTTTTCATCAAACACGCCATAGTTTGGTAAGTTGTGTTTGTTATAAACCCCTAAAACCTGCCCATCTTTCATGACAGCAGCGGAGTTATAGCGATGACCGTCCTCAGTTTGATGTACAAAACCAAACACCATGAGGATATCTTTGACTTCGCTGAGTTGAGCAAACGCTTTTTGAGTGCGTTTTTGTAGATTTGGGCGAAGTAATAAGTCTTCGGCTGGATAACCTATCGTAGAAAGCTCTGGGAAGATGATCAAATCAGCCTGTTGTTGTTTCGCTAAATTTGCTTGCTCAACCATCTTTTGAGTATTTGCATCAATATTGCCAATGTGCGGAGAGAATTGAGCAAGGGCAACTTTAAAATTTTTCATTCAAACCTAGTCCTGAGTTTTAACAAGTTCTGATATACAAGTTTCTGATTTATATGGGTATAGTTATTAAAAACAAGTGTATATCATGGCGCCAAACATTTTATATCTTAAAGAAAAATGACAAGTTTACTAATATATACTAAATGCGCATTTTTCTGCGTAAAAATAACAAGTTTTTCTGTATAAAACAGCAACATTTCTCAATATTTGCATGATTATGGTGCGTAATTGTGAAGAAATTGAAGAGTATCATAGCAAGTTTTTTTCATGCCATTTTTACATCTGGATATGACATATCAATTACAACAGTTATGGGTATTTCAAAAACTTGAGAAAAAATAATCACTTTCTATATTTTTTATTGTATCGGAATAGGTGAAACACTTGTACTTTTTTAAAAATATAGCATATTCATGGTCTTGGGTTTGTTTTGAGTGTTTTTTATACCGTTTGTCGGGAATATCTTTGCGACACTTGAGTGTACATTTGTGCACTGCTATTATCCTAATTAATGTGAACAGGCGTACACTTTGATGTAGATCCAGTGTACTCAAACACGAAAATAAAGAGGTAACAATAATGTCAGTTTTATTATTTCCTGTGTTTGCGTTTGGTTTGGCAGTGGTTGTGGGTCGTATCGGTACAGTCATGTTCCGTGAACAAGACCAGCAAGCTTAAGCTGATTTGTTAAATAGTCATTTAAATAAAGAGGTAGCAAATTATGACTTCAACGATTTTATTGCCTGTAATCGCCTTAGGTTTAGCCATTGGTGTTGGGCGTATAGGAACCATTGTTAAGGATGCGATGCGTGTAGAATTTACGACTGATATGGATGATAGTCATGAACACCCAATTGAAACTGGTAAAGGCACTGCTGCATAAGTTCAAGTGTGAATTACTTACTTAAAAAGCCCTGTAAATATAAATTACGGGGCTTTTTAGTTTTTGAGGATAATATTGGGAATTCTGTTCAAAAAAATATCGCGTGCAATATCACCTTGCTGCTCAATGTTATAGCTAGAAAAAGCTTTACCTTGGATCAAGTGATATTGGTAAGGGTTATATTGTTTAAAGCTGAGGTAATAGCCTGCCTGAAGGATTGCACCTTTAACAATCACATGGGTGTGTTGTTGAAACTGTAAAATATGCGCCAGTTCGTGAATAAAAATTCCCTGCAAGGAGAGGGAGCAAGTCGAGTAGTCCGGACTGAAATATTTTTGATGAACGAATAGGTTGCCATTCGGTGCCATAAAAATATTGACAGGTTGCCAAGGTAAATAGGGGATGTTAAAGATTTTGACTTTTGTATAATCAATTAAATGACCAAAGACGCGACGCGCCATTTCGATTTCGCCAGACGTCAAACCACGATATTGAAATTGATTCATTTTAAGATAAAAGATTAAGCTGGAAATGAAGCGAGCTTTTAATCTTTGTATAAACGCTGGAAATGCTTTGATCATTTGAGCTTTAAGTATTAAAAACTGAGATATACCGTTTATTTTAGAACAAAAATACGCCGTAGGAAGGATGAATTTTGGTATGCGAAGCATTCAATCAATGTTTTTTTCATTCTGCTTGATGAGTAGTGCGTCTTATGCGGATTTAGATATCAAGCATTATAAAAATTGTACGGGTTCTCCCTTAGTGGAGTTGAATGGTCATTCCAAGCTTGTCCTTCCAGTCATTGATTCTTATAAAAATCATCAATATCACTATTCAGCAGTCTTGGATCGATTTGAAACCGAAATGACACAGTGTTTTGTGGTCGATAATAGCCGGAAAGTGATTTTAGATACGATACCGAGTCTGATTTCAAATAGTTGTAGTGGGCAATGGGATAAAAAGAGTAAAACGCCGCTATGGATGGCCGATATTGGTGGTGGCAAAGACGGAGTTGAGTATTTTCCTTATTTACCCTCGGAACAATTAAAACAGGTCCATAAAAGTGAAGTATCAGGGATCAGGCAAATTATTAAAAGCATTGACTGCCAATTATCGACTTATCAAAAACAGGATGCAGCTGAGCTAAATGATGCTGCATTTTTTCTCTATCAAATGGGCTATTATGATGATTCCTTGAGGTTGTTAAAGCATGTGATAACGTTGGATCCGAATCGGACCGTGGCTTATTTAAATCGAGCGGATGTCTATTTCGCTTTAAAAAATCTAGGTCAAGCCAGAAAAAATTACATGATCTATGTGGATCAAATGAAAAAGTCGGGCTTATCAAATAAAGTACCGTTAAGAATAAAGCAATTTTTATGATCTGATTGTCAGAATATCTATACAGATCAATCATTGGTTGAGAAAAAATGAAGAAAATTGTCTTGTTGTGCTTATTTTTATCTGTGTGCGTACAAAGCTATGCAAGTAATGAATATTACTGTTTTACGGATGGTAAAAATTCAATTTTATTGGTTTCACCAGAATATCAAAAGATACAGTCGATTAAGTATTATCCCTATCTCAAAGATATAAAGCTTTCTGTGCCAGTCCATATTGAAGAGGTTGAGGTGGAGAAGTTTGCTCAGCCTGAGGTTTATAAAACCATGAATGAGTTGATTGATGGCAAAGTAACGGGGCAATATACCTTTGTGTCACAAGGCTATATTCTTTATGGCGCAAGCTATCGTAATTTTAAAACAAAAAAAGAGACTCACTTTCAGCAAGTGTCTTTAAACTTGAAGGGGATAAGCTGTTTGTAGTTTGAATTGGGGTTAATGCTGTAGTCTAAGCTACAGCATTAGAAAAAGAACAGTGCTGTTGAGTTAAAATTGAGGTTTGACTACGACTAAAATCACCACTGCAAACAAGATCAGGGTTGGCATTTCATTGAAGAAACGCCAGAACTTATGTGATTTATAGTGGGCATTGCCAATCAGTTTTTTACGGTAATAACCACAGACAAAATGGTAAATCACTAACAGACCTACCAAGCCGACTTTGAGATAGAACCATAATGCCTCATGGTAATGTCGGGTTGCATCACCCCAGTCAACCAGAAAGTGGGCGGTAATGAGTGTGGCAATCATAGATGGCCACATAATCCCGCGATACAACTTGCGTTCCATCACTTCAAAGCGTTGATGACTGACGGTATCTTCGCTCATGGCGTGGTAAACAAAAAGACGTGGTAGATAGAACAAAGCAGCGAACCAACACACCACAGCAATAATATGTAATGCTTTTACCCACAAAAAAGCATCAGAAGGTGCATCCATTGATCATCCTCAGTGGGGGCGAGGGTGTGTTGATATTTCAACTATGCTTGCGTTATAGACTAAAATGACTTAAACAAGGCATGGAACGTAGGTAATGGTGACTCCATTGCCAAGTTTCATAACGAAGTTTAGGGAAGTTTTAGTCATAACCCTTCGGGACAGGGATATTTTTTGCTGCTACTACGTTATGCCTTATTCACTTAGAATGACTAAGTTTCATAAGTCATGCCTTGTATTAGCTAAAAAATATCCTCTGTCGCAAGCATCTGTGAAATGTTAACGGACCCTCTACGCATCCCACTTCTTGAAAATAAGGCAAGCATTTACGCCGCCAAAGCCAAAACTGTTACTCATGACAGTATTCAGTTTTGCATCACGTTTTTCAAGTACAATATCGAAACCTTGCGCACCTTCATCCAGCTCGGTCACGTTGATGTTGGGTGCAATAAAGTCATTTTGCATCATCAATACCGAATAGATGGCTTCCTGGACACCCGCAGCACCAAGACTATGACCTGTCATTGATTTGGTTGAGCTGAGTGGCGGAACCTGACCTTCACCAAATGCACGCTCCATGGCTTTAAGCTCAGTCACGTCGCCTGCCGGTGTAGATGTACCATGGGTGTTGACATAGTCGATCTGCTCTACGCCATGCTGTTTAGCTTCGTCCAAGGCCATAATGATACAACGTGTTGCACCTTCACCACTTGGTGCAACCATGTCTGCACCATCACTGTTTGCGGCATAGCCAATCACTTCAGCTAAAATGTTAGCACCACGGGCTTGTGCATGTTCGAGTGATTCAAGTACCACGAAACCACCACCACCTGCAATGACGAAGCCATCACGATCTTTTGAGTATGGGCGTGAGGCAGTTTCAGGTGCGTCGTTGTATTTTGAACATAAGGCACCCATCGCATCAAACAACAAGCTTTGTGACCAATGGTCTTCTTCACCGCCACCGGCAAGCATTAAATCTTGTTTACCCAGTTGGATCAGGTTGTAGGCATAACCAATGGCATCGGCAGACGTTGCACATGCGCTGGTAATCGAATGAGCGATCCCTTGGAGTTTAAAGGCAACACCCACATTTGCGGTAATGGTATTACTCATATTACGAGGAACAAAGAACGGACCGATTTTGCGTGCGCCTTTTTCTTCTAATAATTTCACCATTTCGGCAACAGATGCTGTTGAGTTACCACCACTACCACCTGCGATACCGTAGCGTGGATTGTTGGCCAAATCTTCTTGTTTAAGTCCGGCATGTTCTACTGCTGCAACTGCTGCATTATAAGCATACATTGCACACACGCCCATAAAGCGTTTGAGTTTGCGGTCAATGCCCTCAAAATCCTGTTCAGCAGCTGCACTGACATGGCTTTTGAAATTCAGTTCTGCATAAGTAGGGTTTAAACGTGTTCCTGAGATTCCATTTTTTAAAGAATGAGTGACCTCTTCTAAAGAGTTACCGATACATGAGTTAATGCCCATACCAGTGATTACAACACGTTTCATTTACAGTTCCCTTTTCTGGTAATACTAAGCCTTGCGCATCTCGCTACGAATACAAATCAGGAGAAAATAACGATTAAAATGGCTTATGAGTGAATGACACCATAATAGCAGAAAGGTTTTTTATTTCTTATGGCAAATTTTATGACTATTTCCAGTTGTGTAAATATTCGTAAATATTGGTGTGGTTGTGACGAAACGTAATGAAAGTACACAGATAAAAGTTGAGATAAATCTGCATTCAACCTAGTATTTACCTAGAGATGCACAGATTACACAACAGAGGTACTTGATGACAAAATCTAAAAACAAGCAATCTTCAGGTTTATTTGCACAAGCCTTTGGAGTGGCTAAAAAGCTCAGTTCAGAATTACAAAAACTGCAAGTGGCTCCAACAACATCGGGTGCGGAATTGGCCAACTCATCCAATATTGTCGAAGGGAAGGCACGTTTTAAAAGCCCGTTTGAGGTGGAAAAATATGAAAATCCTCAACAAATGTTACGCCAACAACTCCCGAAACTGTCGCATCAGCTGTTAGGTCGCCATTACAACCGAGTCAATAATGTTGCTTCATTTGTATCTCCAGATTTAGGGGAAAAGGTGTCTGACTATTTATTTCAATGGTTGAATGAGTTTAGTTCGAATAGCTCCTTAACAGAAAAAATTCTGGAAGAAGCCGGGGTGAAAGATATTATTGAACTGACTCAGGATACGGGACGTTCACAACGTTTAAGCCAGGCACTGATTGAGCAAAATAAATTACTCGCAGCAGCGCAGGGTGCAATTACAGGTGCTACAGGGGTGTGGGGTGCGGCGATTGATATCCCAGCTTCAATCGTACTGGCTTTGAGAACCATATATCAGACAGGACGTTCGCACGGTTTTGATTTAACCGAAGATGCAGATCAAGAGATCGTTGCCTTTGTCTTTAAAGAAATTGACTTAAGTTTGGTTGCGGAAAAACAGACTTTGCTCGTCGCCTTAAAAGCATTGCAATCCATGTTGGAAACCCATGATTTACAGCAATTCCAGCAGCTGCTCGGTTCAAATAATGATATTGAACTGGTGAAAAAGTGGTTGGTCGATGAAAATGGTCAGTTTAAATGGAACTGGCTCAATCGTATTCCTCAAGCATCAGTAATTGGTAAACTGACACCAATTGCGGGTGCAGCACTTGGTGGTTTCTATAGTTGGAGATTATTGGATGATGTTGGCCATAAATCTCAGGCGATTTTTGGTGCGGCCCGATTTTATATTAATCAACATCCCAATGAAAAAACTTCACCTTTAGAAGCTTATTTCAAAGCAGAACAGCAGCTGAAAAAAGCGAGTCCACGTTTATTAAGTTCTGTGGCAGTTGAAGCCAATAACACCACATCAGAGCAACAGAATAATGTGATTACCAAAGTGACTGTTCAAACCAAAGAAAATACGGCTGCTACGGGGTCTGTGGATGACAAGGTTGAAGAGGGAATTCAGCAATTAGCTGAGCAGCATGTGGTTGAGCATCCGCATACTGAACAGCAGCCTGCGCTAAAGCAGCAAGAGCACCTGCCGGTAGAAGAGAGTACTGAAATGGGTACAGAAACGAAGGCACTTGATATCGAACCTGCATCAACAAAACCTAGTTAAGCGTTGTATGCAATTTTAGATATCAAAACACAACAAAGCCAAGAAATGGTCAGCACTAACAATGTTGACCATTTTTACTTCTTAGCTTACAATTATGTGCCCTTAAAAAGAGGTTATTTTCTTTTTTTAAGGTTGTTTAATAACGGGAGAATTGCCAAATGGCAACAACAAATCAGTTGATCCGTAAGGGTCGTACGACTTTGATTGAAAAATCAAAAGTTCCTGCGTTGAAGGCTTGTCCACAACGTCGTGGTGTATGTACACGTGTTTATACTACTACACCTAAAAAACCTAACTCAGCAATGCGTAAGGTTTGCCGTGTTCGCTTAACTTCAGGTTTTGAAGTATCTAGCTATATCGGTGGTGAAGGTCATAACTTACAAGAGCACAGTGTTGTTCTTATCCGTGGTGGTCGTGTTAAAGACTTACCAGGTGTACGTTACCATACCGTTCGTGGTTCTTTAGACTGTGCTGGCGTTAAAGATCGTAACCAGTCACGTTCTAAATACGGTGCTAAGCGTCCTAAGAAGTAATTCTAGGAAACTAGCCCAAACAACCCTTTAGCGTTTCGCTTGTTTGAATTCTTCATAGATTTGTAATTCAAGCGACGTATAGTAAGGCCAGCGTCGTGTACATGACACTTGTACAAACTGCTGGATTATCCTGAAGTGTCATATTATTAGGTGTATTAAAATGCCAAGACGTCGCGTAGTCGCTGCTCGTGAGATCCTTCCAGATCCAAAATTTAGCAGCCAAACAATCGCTAAATTCATGAACCACGTAATGCAAGATGGTAAAAAATCTATTGCTGAAAGTATCGTTTACGGTGCTTTAGACCGCGTTCAAGAAAAAAACAAAGTAGACCCGGTTGAATTTTTCGAGACTACTCTTGAAAAAGTTCGTCCTATGGTTGAAGTAAAAGCACGCCGTGTAGGTGGTGCTACTTATCAAGTACCTATGGAAGTACGCCCATCCCGTCGTACTGCTCTAGCTATGCGTTGGTTAGTAGATGCTGCTGCTAAGCGTTCTGAAAAAACGATGGCTTTACGTCTTGCTGGTGAGTTGCTTGATGCAGCTGAAGGTAAAGGTGCAGCGATCAAAAAACGTGAAGACGTGCATCGTATGGCTGAAGCCAACAAAGCCTTCTCTCACTACCGTTTCTAAGCGGATAAAACAGTCCCTAATCAGGAGAATATTCATGCGTACCGCAGCACGATTCAACATCGCTCTTTACCAAAGTGGGGGCTTTGCGGGTATTTAAGTTGCCTGCATGGATATTCGCGCGCATCAATTTAATTGATGCGTCCTGTTTTAAATATAACATTTAGGAATGTAGACATCATGGCTCGCCAAACCCCAATTAGTAATTACCGTAACATCGGTATTTCTGCGCACATTGACGCAGGTAAAACAACTACAACTGAACGTATTTTGTTCTACACAGGTGTATCTCACAAAATTGGTGAAGTACACGATGGTGCAGCAACAATGGACTGGATGGAACAAGAGCAAGAGCGTGGTATTACAATTACCTCTGCTGCTACAACTTGTTTCTGGTCTGGTATGGCTAACCAATTCCAACAACACCGTATCAACGTAATCGATACACCGGGACACGTAGACTTCACAATCGAAGTTGAACGTTCTATGCGTGTTCTTGACGGTGCGTGCATGGTTTACTGTGCAGTTGGTGGTGTACAGCCTCAGTCTGAAACTGTATGGCGTCAAGCGAACAAATATAAAGTGCCTCGTTTAGCATTCGTGAACAAGATGGACCGTACTGGTGCAAACTTCTTCCGTGCTGTTGAGCAAGTTAAAACTCGTTTAGGTGGTAATCCTGTACCTATCGTTGTGCCAATCGGTGCAGAAGATACATTTACAGGTGTTGTTGACCTTATCGAAATGAAAGCGATTATCTGGGATGAAGCATCTCAAGGTATGAAGTTCGAATACGGTGATATTCCTGCTGACCTCGTTGAGACTTCTCAAGAATGGCGTACTAAGATGGTTGAAGCTGCGGCTGAAGCATCTGAAGAGTTAATGGACAAGTACTTAGAAGAAGGTGATCTTTCTAAAGAAGAAATCATCGCTGGTCTTCGTTCACGTACATTGGCGTCTGAAATCCAAGTTATGCTTTGTGGTTCAGCGTTCAAGAACAAAGGTGTTCAACGTATGTTGGATGCTGTAATTCAATTCTTGCCTTCTCCAACAGAAGTTAAAGCAATTGAAGGTATTCTTGACGACAAAGATGAAACTAAAGCATCTCGTGAAGCATCTGACGAAGCGCCGTTCTCTGCACTTGCGTTCAAAATCATGAACGATAAGTTCGTAGGTAACTTAACCTTCGTACGTGTTTATTCTGGTGTTCTTAAACAAGGTGATCCGGTTTATAACCCAGTTAAATCTAAGCGTGAACGTATCGGCCGTATCGTGCAAATGCATGCGAACGAACGTCAAGATCTTGATGAAATCCGTGCAGGTGATATCGCAGCGTGTGTAGGTCTTAAAGACGTAACTACGGGTGATACATTATGTGATGAGAAAAACATCATTACCCTTGAGCGTATGGAATTCCCAGAGCCAGTAATTTCATTGGCTGTTGAACCAAAAACTAAAGCTGACCAAGAAAAAATGTCAATTGCTTTAGGTCGTTTGGCTAAAGAAGATCCATCGTTCCGCGTTCGTACAGACGAAGAATCTGGTCAAACAATTATTGCTGGTATGGGTGAGCTTCACCTTGACATCATCGTTGACCGTATGAAGCGTGAATTCGGTGTTGAAGCGAACATTGGTAAACCAATGGTTGCTTACCGTGAAACGATCAAAAAGTCTGTTGAACAAGAAGGTAAGTTTGTTCGTCAAACAGGTGGTAAAGGTAAATTCGGTCATGTATATGTTCGTTTAGAACCTATGGATGTTGAAGAAGCTGGTAAAGAATACGAATTCGCTGAAGAAGTTGTCGGCGGTACTGTACCTAAAGAATTCTTTGGTGCGGTTGATAAAGGTATTCAAGAACGTATGAAGAATGGTGTATTGGCTGGTTACCCTGTTGTGGGTATCAAAGCGACATTATTCGATGGTTCTTACCATGATGTCGACTCTGATGAATTGTCGTTCAAAATGGCTGGTTCATATGCTTTCCGTGACGGTTTCATGAAAGCAGATCCTATCCTTCTTGAACCAATCATGAAAGTTGAAGTTGAAACTCCAGAAGACTACATGGGCGATATCATGGGTGACTTAAACCGTCGTCGTGGTATGGTTCAAGGTATGGACGATCTTCCTGGTGGAACAAAAGCAATTAAAGCAGAAGTTCCATTGGCTGAGATGTTTGGTTACGCGACTCAAATGCGTTCTATGTCTCAAGGTCGTGCGACGTATTCTATGGAATTCGCTAAATACGCTGAAACTCCACGTAACGTGGCGGAAGGCATCATCGCTAAGTTCCAAGCTGGCGGTAAAAAAGGTGACGACGAGTAATCTTTCGATTACTATATTACCCAACTAAAATTTAGTTAAAAAACCAAGTGCTCATGGGCGACCCTCATGAGCAGTTTATAAAGGAAGATCATCATGGCTAAAGCC
>NZ_BBTF01000047.1:0-25049 GCF_000876115.1 Acinetobacter sp. NBRC 110496 | reverse complement strand
TAGAAAATAATAAAGATACGCGAATATTCATAGGATTGAGAATTCTAAATTAAAATGAGCGACCTTCCAATATTTTAAAGTATATATCTTCTTTTAATAAAATTTATACAGTCAGAGATTCACAATCTCTGACTGTACTGATGCGTTGGCGTGATGATCAGTTACCTTCTAATTTCCATCGAGTCAAAAATCCAGAAGCAGATGAATATCAAGGCGCACGTTATAGCCTCGCCTTCTTCTGCCAAGCCAATGAAGATGTGCTGATCGAAAGCCCACAAAAGAAATATCCAGCAATTACAGCGAAGGGATATTTAAAACAAAGAATTAGTGCAAATTTTAAAGGAAAATACTAATTATTTAGATAGGGTTTGAACTAATTTTCGAATCCTATCTAGCCTTCAACATACTTGGACTATGGTTTGGCATTGTTGAGTTATTGGATCGTGGAAGACGTATGCAGCAGCCTCATCATGAAAATAATCTGGAATTGTAATTTGCCCAAGAAAGACTAATGGTTTTTTCTCTCGCATCGGCCAAGCTGGTGCTTGGAGCCATTTAGGTGGTCTCTTTGCATAGCGAAAGAGTTCCAATATTCTGCATTGTAGCCATTTTTTTAATTCATCTTTTGATAGCTTTTCTGGGGCTTCTTGCATAAGTTGTTGTACATAACTTGGATCAAGTTCCAACCACTTTGGTTGAACTGCGGCGATAAGCTTTACCATATCAGTCTTATAACTAGACACTTGCACGTTCATCCCTTGTTGTTCTTTTAAATATTTTACAATCACTGATTCGGCATTCAATACATCAATCGGATTGCGATAATTTAGAGTGATCAAATAGTGATAAAGCGTGTGGGCAGCAAGTGCGTATTGTGGAGCTAGCTCAGCAGATAATAATTTTTCAATATCAGGATCATTGTATAAAGCATCTTCGAATAAACGCGTTTCCATATGGCCTTCGACAAATTGCACTAATATATTAACTGTAGATAACATAGTTTTATCTGGTCTGCGCACGTTTGAGAATAGCATCCCAATCTATCTGCACGAGATTCGATAATTCAGTTTTGAAGTAACTATCATGGTGCCCGATATATGCGGGAAAATTTATTAATGTATGAATACTCCATTGTTGAGCAAACCATTGCTCTATCAGTGTTGACGCAGTTGCCCAAGGATCAACTTCATCCCATTCTTCATCATTGGCATAATTATCGTAGTCATATATCTCCACAGGAATTGCAATCGTATTATCCATTAGAAAGTCATGTGTATTAGAATTAATAGAATTACCGCGCTCATCCATCGCCCATAAGCTCACAGAAAATTGACTATCAAACTGTGATGAATCGTATTCTATAAGCAAGAACTTTGTTGTCTCATGCCATGATCGATTAGACAACATGGCTAACTCTTTGTTTAATTGATGTTCTATAGATGTTAAATGTGCTTGCGCAACCTTAATAAACTTCTTTTTATCAATACTCATTAGGATCGCTCGACATCGATTCAATATGTTTGAAATATTAAGATTTATAAGAACAAGGCAAAACTCTTGACTAAAAAACGATTTCATATTGCCTTCAAGAACATAAGACTTCTCTTGAAGAGGATCTTCTGGTTCTATTTCGTAAACCCTGTAAGTAATAAAATTATATCAAGGAAAGAACCTAAAAAAGCTTCTGAATGTACTAGATTATTGAACAAAATAGGCCATTTAAAAGAAAATATAAAAGCATGGTTCAATGGTTACAAATTGACGATCTCTGACTGTACTAAAGCTTCAGTGATCCAGCACGGTTGAGATAAATGATGGACATCACAATTACTGCCACCACCAATACGATCAACAACTAAAAAATCACTATCTGCTTCCAAAGTAATTAAAGGATGATGCCATACCCCTTGATGGTAGGTAACTCCCTGCTGCCCATTGCTGATAAAAGCTTGAATCCGTTGCTCATCAGGTCGCGTTTGATCAAAAGGCAACGCCACAACAACAATGAATTTCTGTTGCTGTAATGGAATAAAAGACTGTGAACCATAAGGATGTCGTTCTAACATCTCAATCTGAAATGGAATGGGAGTTGCAAATAGATTATGAAAAATGCTCATCCCTACAGCAACTTGATCGCCTGACACTTGCGCCAGAGATAAGGCATGATAGCGTTCAGTGAGTCCCTGATTAATCGGAATAAAGTCTTTGTTACTCTTTTCAATCACATCCCCAAAAGCAGCAAAACTGTCTTGAGTTAAAGGCCGAATTTCAATATTTTTTTCATGCATAGCCATTCTCTTTAATACAAAGAAATATTAGCTAAAATCTCACTTATCTAAATGAAAATCATAGTAATATTTCACTATCGTGGTTGGCGGCATGGATGCCGCCTGTTTGGCTGTGGTATCAAGGACGTACCATCAGCCAATGAGCAGCGGCTAAAGCTGCGAAAGATTTTTGCCTTGCGCTGTTTCACAGCTCATCATCCTTAAAAAGTAAAATAACACCTATATAAAAACCAGCTTATAAACTGCCAATTTATGAGATCGTACAATCTTACTAAATAATATAATTTAACTTATTCAACTACTTTCCCCCATAAACGAATACGACTAATCCCGCCATCAGGAATCATATTGACGCGAATATAATTCACTTTTTGATGCTGAAGCACTTCTGCAACATATTCATGAATATTGTCCATCGTCAAAGGCTGCTGTTCCAATAAAAAAGGCCAGAACATACTCTGCGGAATAAGTTGTGCATCGGTCGCATCTTCAACATAAGCAGCTTGAATCGAACAAAATGCAGGAAAATTGCCTTTAAAATAGGCGGTATCGATGTCAATTTTTTCAATCTGCCCTGTTTGTCCCAAAGCAATAATGCACCAATCAAAACCTGGCGCACGGCGACGTTTGGTCTCCCAACCATCGCCCATATTTAAACCACGATCAGGGCTGAGCAGATTATTCGGATGCCCAAAATGCGCATCGCTAAAGGCCACAATACGCCCGCCATTTTTTAAACCAATCAAATCCATCTGCTGGGTTGTATCGACATTTTCGAGCAGCACACGACCATAGACTCTTAAACGTGCAATACCGCCATCAGGGAAAATATTAATGCGAATATGGGTAATTTTCTGAGCAGCGCAGTCGAAAAAATGATGCTGATCTGGAGATAAAACCGAATTTTCTAATAACGTCGTCCAAGTGATACCTTCTAATTGATTATCTGGTGCATAGCAGCCCTCAATAGAAGCAGAGGCTGGATAATTACCTGTAAAGAATGAGGTATCAATATCAAATCCAGATACGGTCCCTGTTGAGCCTAAACGAACAATACACCAATCATAACCAGACTCACGTTTACGTCGCGTTTCCCACCCATCCATCCATTTGCCATTGTCATCATATTTTCCTTCAATGAATTGAGCGGGTGTGCTTTGCAACATTCTTGCCGCTTCTGCAAAAAACTCATCGGAACAACTTACGATAGTTGCACCAATTCTGGCATCAGCAAGATTGGTGAACGCCTGCAAATGGGTCGGTAAAGCTACGGTTTTAGCAACATGCACTGTCATTGATCATTCCTGAAGGTTTCATTTCTATTCTATTATGCAAGATCCAGTCCAACTGGTCTGACCTGTTATTAAAAATATAGCTATTTTTAATCGAGAGCGCCAACAAAAAGATAAATTTTGTGTAGAATCAAACTGTTTATTTTTATATTTAAGGTGTGTTGCTGATGAGTCCACAGGCGATGCTTAATGGAAAATCATCTCAGGTGACTGAGCAAGCGGTGGAAGTGATTCATCAACGCATTCAACAAAATACGTATGTAGTCGGTTCTGCCTTACCCTCGCAACGTGATCTTGCCCTCCAGTTGGGAATCAGTCGTGCTTCTTTACGTGAGGCATTAACCCGTCTTGCCGCTTTAGGCTTATTGGAAATCAAGGCGGGTAAAGGGGTTTATGTGATTTCACAGCATAGCCAAGCCGCAGAACAATGGGATGGCGAACACCGTGTTTCGCTTAAAGATTTCTATCAATTACGTTATGTACTGGAAGGTTTCTGTGCCCTGCTGGCCTGTGAGTACTTAACCGAAGCGGATAAGTCGACCCTGCAACAACACTACCAGTCTCTTGCCAATGCAATCAAACAACAAAACTGGCAGGCAGCTTCTGAATTTGATTATGCTTTTCATCAGCACATTATTGAACTTAGCCATAATCAATCAATTATTCAAACACTTAAAATGCATACTGAATGGATTAAAAAAAGCCAGATCCTGCCTTTTGTTCAACCTAATCTGGCATTTAAGACTATTCAAGAACATGAGTTAATTCTGCAAGCCTTATTTAATCAGGATGCAACAGCGGCTGAAAAAGCCATGCAAGCGCATATTATTGGTGCTGCACAACGGGCGGGTGTGTACTTTTCTCGACATGAGAATGTGTAAAAAGTCCCTTATTTAATTTGAATATAAGCATCTATTCACTATCGTGACTGGCGGCATGGATGCCGCCTGTTTAGCTGTGGTATCAGGGAAGTACCATCAGCTAATGAGCAGCGACTCAAGCTGCGAAAGATTTTTTCCTTACGGAATAAATCCTTCCTCTTCAAAAGTAAGGTAAAAAACTATCGTATTAAAGTCTACCGAAGCAAATTATTTATAATGTGTTTTAAACATATGTATCCTTTCGAAATCACACTCGTTTAAGAAAAATCTTACTTGTGTTTTAGGTAAAAACTTGAACTTTTATTCATGCACCACTTTGCCCCATGCTTTGAACCATATTCATGCAGCCTTTCTATTTTTGCTTTTTAATAAAGCAAATTATCTGGTATGACCAGTAAAACCAGTTGCTAAAATTGGCACACTTCTCGCTTAGAACTGTTTAGAAACTTATTTATATATTTAGGGTCTGAACGATGAATATTGCGATTGTAGGTGCAGGTATGGGCGGTTTAACTGCTGGTATCGCTTTAAAAAAATTTGGTCATCAGGTCAGGATCTATGAACAAGCAGCGGAAATCTTACCCGTCGGTGCAGCCATTTCACTTTGGTCAAATGGGGTGAAGTGCCTCAACTATCTGGGCTTAACCGATCAAATTCAAGCGCTTGGTGGACAAATGGAGTCTCTGGCTTATGTGGATGGACTGAGCCAGCAAACCATGACTCAATTTAGCTTATCACCTTTATATAAAGAAGTTGGGCAACGTGCCTACCCTGTCGCCCGAGCTGATCTACAACAATTACTCATGCAGCAATTTGGTCTGGCAGATATCAAACTGGGCATGAAAATGATCGAGATTGAAAGCCATCAAGATGATGTTACCCTTCATTTTCAAGATGGCTCACAAATTACAGCTGATTTACTGATTGGTGCAGACGGCACACATTCTCTCACCCGAAAATTTGTCCTCGGTTATCAGGTAGAACGCCGCTATGCCGGTTATGTGAATTGGAACGGTTTGGTCGATATAGATGAAGCGATTGCGCCTGCCATGCAATGGACGACGTATATCGGTGAAGGTAAGCGTGTCTCACTGATGCCCGTTGCCCAAAATCGTTTCTATTTTTTCTTTGATGTGCCGTTAGCGGCTGGATTGGAAAATCAGCGTGAGCAGTACAAGCAAGACCTGAAATTTCATTTCAGTGGCTGGTGTGAACCTGTACAAAAACTGATTGAACGTCTAGAAGCACAAAAAACCAATCGTGTCGAAATCCACGATATTGAACCATTTATGAATTTTTATAAGGGACGAGTGGTGCTATTAGGTGATGCAGCACATAGCACTACGCCTGATATCGGACAAGGCGGCTGCCAAGCCATGGAGGATGCGATTTATCTCGCCCGTGCCCTACAAATTAACACCTTTGGTTTAGAGGATGCATTGGCACGTTATCAAAACAAGCGCAATGATCGTACCAAAGAAATGGTACTTCGGGCACGTAAACGTTGCGATATCACCCATATGAAAGATCCACAAGTGACTGAAGAATGGTATCAATCTCTGTATCAAGAACAAGGTTCACATATCATGCAAGGCATCATCAGTAATATTATTGGCAACCCACTCGATTAAATTAAAAAAGGGGGCACTTATCAGCCCCCCTCATTTTAAATCAATAACAATTTTTTAAGCCGCCAGTAAGGCTTTTGCTGCAGCACGATGTTTTGCTTTCAGTTGTTCTAAATCCAGCCCTTGAATCTCGCCCTGTTTAACTTGCCATTGGCCTGCAACCATTACATGTTCCGCTTTATCGGCACCACACAAGAGTAAGGCTGCAATCGGGTCATGACTGCCTGAGAATTTCAATTCATCGAGCTTATAACAGGCTAAATCGGCCTGATAATCAGGTGCAAATTGTCCTAAATGCTCTCCACGCCCTAATAGCTGTGCGGAACCATGAGTTCCCCAATGCAAGGCCAACTCAGGAGTAATCTGTTCAGCACCGTATTTTAAACGCTGTAAATACATGGCCTGACGAACTTCCAGAATTAAATTTGAAGCATCTCCAGAGGCAGAGCCATCAACGCCCAAACCCACCTTGGCACCTGCCTGCATTAAATCGAGGGTTGGGCAAATCCCTGAAGCGAGGCGCATATTTGAATGTGGACAATGACAAATCCCTACTCCAGCCTGCCCTAAACGCTGAATTTCATCTGCATTAAAATGAATACCATGCGCCAGCCAAGTCCGTTCATTTAGCCAACCCACATGTTCTAAATAATCTACCGTACGCATACCAAACTTTTCCAGACAGAAGCTTTCCTCATCCAAGGTTTCTGCAAGGTGTGTATGCAATCTAACATCCAGTCTTTGGGCAAGTTGCGCGCTTTCTCGCATAATCTCCTGTGTGACCGAAAAAGGTGAGCATGGGGCCAAGGCAATATTAACCATACCGTTATCCCCGCGTTGATGATATTTCTGCACCAAGCGTTCACTGTCCCTTAAAATGACCTCCATGCTTTGTACGGTGTGCTGTGGCGGCAACCCCCCCTGTTCTTGTCCGAGACTCATCGAACCACGAGTTAACATCACCCGCATTCCCAATTGTTGCGCCGCATTGACTTGAATATCAATCGCATCGGTCAACTGTTGCGGGAATAAATAATGATGATCCGCGGCAAAGGTACAGCCCGATAATAACAACTCCGCCAAAGCCACTTGGGTCGCCACATGTAACTGCTCTGGATTGAGACGTGCCCATACCGGATACAGATTAACCAACCATGGAAATAAAGGTAGATTAACCACAGGAGTCCAAGCCCGCGTCAAGGTTTGATAAAAATGATGGTGGCTATTCACCAACCCAGGAATCACCACCAAGTCTTTGGCATCGAATATGTCATCACATGGCAGACTGGGTTGCTGATCCTTTGCCAAAACCTCGACAATTTTATTATTTTCAATCACCAAGCCATTACTCGCGTCGAGTTGATTCGCGGTAAAAATTGCGAGTGGTTGTTTAATCCAGATTCTTGAACGGCTATTTAAGCTGGCCATCATGACTATTATCTCGTCCTTTAAAATTTGTAGCTCAGTGCAAAACGGTTTTGTAAGAAATTTTTGTCATAACGCGGAGAAGTCTGAATCCCTGCAAAATTACTGACACTAAAACCTTTCAAAGCACCCATGAAGTTATAAATGCCAAACAGCATGTATTCAGATTGATTTTGACTGGCAACATTCTCTGCCTCTTTTAAATCCATAATAGATAAAAAGCAGGATTCAGTTTGAACATCCAATCCTGAATCCGTGATGATCAATGCCCTGAATTCAAGGGCAAGCTGGCTACTTGCATTGATTTTTTAGTGAATGGAAGATGATTGAAAATGATGTTAAGTAGAATTGCTGTAATACAGGTTGAACTAATACCAGAGTGTAATAACATCTGCACAGAAACAGGGAACTGCGCATAAAATTCATGGTTTACAATTGGAATCATGCCGATCCCCAATGAGGTTGCGACAATGATCAGATTCTTATGCTCGTTATAATCCACTTTTGCTAAAGTGCGAATTCCACTGGCTGCGACCGTTCCAAACAGGACAATCCCCGCTCCGCCTAATACTGGCATCGGAATCGATGCGACTAAGCGCCCGACAATCGGTAGTAAACCTAAAACAATCAGGATTCCCCCTGCCGTTGCCACCACAAATCGGCTTTTAATTCCAGTAATCGCCACCAGTCCAACATTCTGTGCAAATGCCGTTTGCATAAATGAGCCGAAGATCGGTGAAATTGCACTCGATAGCATGTCTGCACGTAAACCATCCCCAATACGTTTGGAATCGACTTTGCTGCCAACAATTTCACCAATCGCAATAATATCTGCAGTGGTTTCCGTCATCACCACCAATGTCACAATCACCATGGACAGAATGGCAGAAAACTCAAAGACAGGAAAACCGAAGCGGAAAAAGCTCGGCAATGCAAAAATAGAACCTGAACCGACATTGGAAAAATCAGTGAATCCTGCAAAATAAGCCAGTACAGTTCCCAGCACAATGGCAATCAAAATCGCAAGCCGACGTAAGATCTGACTCCGCAACATACTAAAAATAATCACAATCGCCAAGGTCATCAATGCCAAACCAACATTGGCTGGATCACCCCAGTTTTCAGCTTTTGGATTGCCGCCCATAATCCAGCGAATTGCCACTGGTGTTAGCGAAATACCGATCATGGTAATCACACAACCCGTCACCACGGGTGGAAAGAAACGGATAATTTTTGCGAAAAATGGTGTGAGCAACAGGCCAATAATCGATGCCACAATCACAGCACCAAACGCCGAGGCCAAGCCACCGCCTGTGGTCACAATGGCTAGAATGGTGGCGACACCTGCGAAAGAGACCCCTTGAACAATCGGCAATTTTGCGCCGAAATGCTTAAAACCAACAGTTTGCAAAACGGTGGCAATTCCCCCAACAAATAATGCCGCCGCCACCAATAGTCCAATTTCAGAGGCCTGCAAGCCTGCCGCAGCACCAATAATTAATGGCGGTGCAATGATACCGCCATACATGGTCAAGACATGCTGCAAACCATAAATGAGGTTTTTGTTCATGCCTAAATATTGATGTTCTGCTGATCCGTGAGCCTCACGGTCTAGGTTGTCTTGCTGCATGGGTTAATTCCTCTAATTTAATTCATGATGTCCACATTGCTTGAGTTGATTTAGCTGCCACGATAGGTTGAATATGAAAAAGGACTGATTAATAAAGGCACGTGATAGTGCTGTTGAATATCAGCGACCTTAAAATCAATACATACACGTGGATAAAAACTTTCGGTATTTAAAGCTTGAAAATAATCGGCAACTTCAAAAATTAATTGATAATTGCTTTGCGCAAATACCTCGATATTAAATGTTTTAATACGGCCATCTGCATCAGTATATTGTTGGTCCAATAACATATAGTTCTGATCCACTTGTTGCAGTAATTTCACCAGAACCTTTGTCGCAGGCTGACCCAGTGATGCATTTAAAATATGTGTACTGATACCCGCCATTATTGAATCTCCTGATTTAAACGAAGCAGCGCAATTTCAGCCAATTGCTGCTTCACTTCGGCCTGTTCCTGTTCTGCTGTATTTTTAAGTCGGCGTTGCAACTCTGACAATATCTGCTGCCCTGAACGACCTGCCGCACGAATCAAATAGATATGCCCAAATTTGTGCTCATAGTCTAAATTGCCCTGATAAAGTGCCAATTGCAGGACTGCATCTATTTGGATCTGCCCTTGTTCTTGCTGAGAAAACTGCTGTTCTTTTTCAGACAACACCGCTGCTGCTTTTTTCTCGCCAATACGTGGATGTTGCGCCAAAGCCGCAGTGATTTCAGGCCATTGCCAGGTTTGAGCTTGTGCCAGCGCAGTTTGATAAAGCTGTGCTTTAGAGCTGTAAGGACGTTGCTGTAGCAGCTCGGAAATCCAAGTGGGAATGTGCACACAGCCTTGCAAGACCCGTTGGGCCGCATCTGAATCGAGCTGATTGAATGTTTCGAGTTGCATCACTGCTCCAAATTAATGCATTGTCTGACTGGTCTGACCAGATCTCATAAATGAAGCAATGAATATGCCAACTCTACTTACCCACACGCAATATCGACTTTCTGACTGTAATGTACGAATGATTTAAACTAGAAAATACGGCATCTAATTATTTATTTTTATTTAAAATAATATTTAAAAATAGAACCCTATATTTATATTAAAACTATTTGACTATCAAAATATCCTCTGCTAGTTTTTTAAATGCTCAAACGATCTTATATATTTAGAGCACTTACATAATAATTTAAGATCAAATAAAAACCAAAAATCATGATTTATTCTAATAATCAAAAGAGAAAATAATATGTGTACCGAGTTTATTCTACCTCAAGCAACAGGCTATCGTATCTCTGGACGTACCATGGATTTTGCCGCCACCTTTACTTGGCAACTGGCTGCAATTCCATTGGCAACGTCCTTAAAGGCAATTGATACATTAAGTCCGAATACACCAGCTTATCACTGGACTGCAAAATATGGTTTTATGGGGATTGGGATTAAGCTCCCTTTAAATCTGCTTGATACCAAACTATGTGATGCCATGAATACAGACGGATTTTCGGCAGCTGCACTTTGGTTACCACCTTCCCGTTATCCTAAAAAAGCCGATGCACCACCAACTGCCAAACTCATTTCAGCTTTGGATATTTGTGGCTGGGCGGCTTCTAACTACAATTCAGTTGAAACACTAAAACAGGATTTATACGCCATTCAGCAAGGACAGCCGACTTCTCTTGGAGAAGTCTTATATTTTTGGGATCCGCTACAGTTTTCTGAACATAGCGAGTTTAATCACACGGATGAGCTCAAAAATTTAATCCCGATTCATTTCCAGTTTCACGATAAAACTGGCGCAAGTCTGGTGCTTGAATTCCGTGATGGGCAATTAGCAATTACTGACAATACCGATATTGGGGTCATGACCAATACCCCGTTTATTGAATGGCATCGTACCAACTTGGAAAATTATCTGGGCGTTACCAATGTTGAAACGGACAGCCAGACCATCATTGGTCTCAATGTGAATAAAGCTGGTAATGGTGGGGGTTCGATTGGACTGTCTTCTTCTGTATTGCCTTCTGATCGATTCTTACGTACAGCCTTCACGCTGAATTACTCTATTCCTTGGTTAAACCAAACACAACGCCCAAGTAATACTGCTGCGATTGCCCATGTAATGAATGTGATTAAGGGCATCTATGTCACACGCGAACAATGCATTGACCAAAGTGGCAATATCAAAGGCGACTATACTCAATGGGAAATTGTTCGTGATCACAGCAATCAGGTTTTCTATATCTCAACAACCGCAAGCTTAGGTTTCTGGCAAGTTAACTTCTCAGATTATCAACTGGGTCAAAATGCTCAACCACAATTTGCAGTAATTTCTGATGCTGTACAGATGCCCGTGTTAAAAGCGACAGCTTAAGATCAGTTCAATGAAAAAATGGCAATCATAGAGATTGCCGTTTTTTAAGTCAGTTTAAACAGCTTAGTTCAAGCTATACGCAATCACATAATCACCATGATCAGGCGACTGGCGTGCACCGCCCGCAGTAATCAGCACATACTGTTTGCCATTTTTTGGAGATACATAGCTGATTGGTGTCGCTTGACTCCCTACAGGTAAACGCGCTTTCCATAACTCTTTGCCCGAAGACGAATCCAATGCACGTAAATAATAGTCTTGTGTTGCAGCAAAGAAGACGATGCCACCTTGAGTTGCCATTGGCCCACCAATAGTAGGCATTCCAATCGGTGCTTTAAGCCCCATTTTGATGCCCATTGGCCCTGTATCCTGCACGGTTCCCATTGGAACCTGCCAAGCAATTTGACGGGTTTTCATATCAATTGCAGTCATGGTGCCATAAGGTGGTTTTTGGCATGGGATATTCAACTTCGACCAGAAACGATCTTTATTGACTTTATAAGGTGTGCCTTTCATCGGCACTGCACCCATGCCTGTATTGACTTTCTCTCCGCCATTGGCTTGAACAGCCAAATCTTCTGGGGTTTGTTCAATCAGCTGAATCCATAAACCTAAGCGCATATCATTGACGAACATATACTGATGACTTGGATCAAAGGCGATACTGCCCCAGTTCATGCCGCCCAAAGAACCCGGAAAACTTAAAGATTTATCCGTACCTGGCGCAGTAAATAAACCTTCATAACGCATCGATTTAAAGTTAATTCGGCACATCAACTGGTCAAATGGCGTTGCGCCCCACATATCCGATTCGGTTAAGGTTTGATTGCCAATCTGTGGCATTTCCACCGAACGTGGTTGAGTTGGACTGTATTGCTCACCTTTGATATCGGCAGGTTTCACTGGCTGCTCAATCACTTTAGTGAGTGGTTGGCCTGTGACGCGATCCAAGACAAAGAACTGACCTGATTTGGTGCCAATCACCACAGCAGGCTTGTTGCTGCCATCCTTCATCGGGAAATCGACCAGACTAGGCTGCATTGGCAAATCAAAGTCCCATAAATCATTATGAACAGTCTGATAAACCCACTTTTCCTGACCTGTGGTCGCATCTAAAGCCAGGACAGAAGAATTATATTTATGGTCTAAAGGTTGACGATTACCGCCCCACACATCCACAGATGAGCTACCCATTGGCAAGAATACCGTGTTCATCTGCGGATCATAAGACATCGCTGCCCAAGAATTGGCAGAACTGCGTTTATAGGTTTCACCTTCTTTTAACACATGGTTTGGATCTGGATTACGTGGATCAAAGGCCCAACGTAATTCACCTGTAATGACATCGTATGCACGAATCACTCCACCCGGCATATCGGCGGCAAAGTTATCGGCAATACGACTCCCCACCACGATCACTGTCCCCGCAATGGTTGGTGCAGATGTCACCTCAAAACGTGGTGCAGTTGTGCCCTCACCCAAACCTTTGAGTAGGTCAACGGTACCTTCTACCCCAAAGTCTTTACAACGCTCACCTGTATCTGCATTGACTGCAATCAGGCGACCATCTGGTGTATTGGTATAAACACGGCGTAGACATGAGGTGTTGTTTGCGACAGCTTTTACAGGTGTCGCACCTGCTAAGGTTGGCTGAACCAAGGCTTGGGTAGAATCGAAATACGCAACCCCGCGACAACGTTCCCATGCATCTGACTTGGAGTTGACTTCGGCTTTCCAAAGTTGTTTACCAGAGTCCGCTTCCAAGGCAAAAATATTGTTATGCGGCGTACACAAGAAAATCTTATTGCCTACTTGTAATGGTGTCATTTGGTCTTCTGCACCATTTCCCGAACCCGTGGTGAAATCACCCGCACGGAAACGCCAGACCTCTTTTAATTGATGTACATTGTCTCGTGTGATCTGATCCAATGCAGCAAAACGACTACCACCTGTATCTTGACCATAATGCTGCCAGTTGCTCTGTTTCATATCAGTTTTCACAGGAACCAAAGGCAAGGCCTGTCCAGAGGCCGCAACCGTTGGATGTGGCTGGAACATCTGATAAAAACCGATTACCATGCCAATCACCGTTAATATCCCAAGACCATAAGCAGGTAGATCTGCACTCGGCTGAAATTGATAACGGCGAATGGCAGGTAAAGTAAACATCAGCGCAGCAAATAAGCCAGCTGGGAACATCAGTCTTGAAAATAAAGGCCAGAATTCCCACCCTGCATCGATCAATGACCAGATAATCGTTCCTGCAAAAACCAGACTGAATAACCAGACACCCAGCGCTTTTTTCTTAAAAATAAAAACAGCAGAGATCAGCGTGAATACACCCGAGATCACGAAATACCATGATCCACCCAACGTCGCGAGTTGAAACCCACCGACTGTAGAAAACAAGCCTGTGAGTAACAAAACTAGCGCCAAAATAAAGCACCATATTTTCAGTATAATATGCGAGCTTGAAGATTCAGACATCTGGCATACTCCTGTATTAAAAATTCAGCCCAACTGAAATACCAGCTACCCAGACATTATCACGAGACTGATTGCCGCTTGGCTGATAAACATACTGGATATTGGGACGGAACATCACTGCTGGGGAATAGTTGTAAACATAGTTCAGTTCAACATTCATCTCATCATCACGATCGCGATTGGCTGCCACCTGATCATTAAATTTATAACGCCCTACACCAAAACCGATCTGGTCGGTTGGTCGTGATGGCAAGGCTCCCTTGTACCAGAAGGCGATTTGCTGAGTATCAGAAATATTGGCGGTTTTATCATTGTTCCAGACCAGATTCACGGCGCCATATACCCCCCCCTTTGAATCCGTGGCATTGCTGCTCAACTGTTGCTGGGTATTAAGCCAGATGGCTGATTTTGGATCTTGTCCTGCTTGTGCATCAACTCGATCATAGTCATGACTACTCCAGAAACCGCCAACTTTATACTCGCCCGCCAAACCGTTTAATTTATTGGTTTTCCAAGCCAACTCGACAGGAATCAAGACACCTTTTGCCCGATCCGTAGACAGGTTGAAATTTGCATTGTCCTTCACTTCAGTATTTTCGGGATTATTTTCATAAACGCCGACACCAAATGTCCATTCAGGCATAAACTGGTATTTCACATTTGCAGCCCACCCACTCACAGGGCCGTTATACCAGATATCGCCCTGACTCTTGCCCACTTGGCCACCACATAAAATCAAACTCTGAAAATTACAGTGTGAGCTATTAAAGTCCTCAGACATTCCCATACGCCCCAATTTAAACTGCAGGGTATTGTCTAGAAATCCTGTTTTAATCCATGCTTGCGTCAAGCGCCAGATATTACCGCGCCCATAAATTTCCGTTGGACTACCGTTCATGCCTATATTACTTGCAATATTACGTCCATCCCGTTTGGTCACAGTTAGAGCGGCTGTCGTGTTGGGTAATCCTGCAATTTTAGCCAAATCAAAATTTGCGCCCAATGCCACCTGATTGGCATTTTTGGTGGGATGATGTTCCAGACCGTCCAGCACTGTTGCCGTTTGGTTCATGACATTCAGGTTAAATTTATAGCCCTCTTTTTCCAGTTGCTGACGCTGACCATTCCAGTCGCCGAGGAGCCATTGACGCTCTGGTGACCATGGCTGATCCGCAAAACTAGATTGAGCAACACATACAGTAACTGACAGACAGCTCAGTTTGAGCAATAATGCATTCGACTTCATATTCGGCCTCCTTGCCGTTTATTTCAATTTTACAGCTGAACTGAGTTCAGATGTTGCACCTACACGGTCAGTGATCGTTGCTGTCACTGAAGCCACTTGGGTTGTTGGTTTCCAAGTCAGCGTTGCGGTTCCTTGTGCATTGGTTGCAGCAACCGCTGAACCTAAATAAAGCTCTGCTTCATTTGAATTTACTGATGTGTTGCCAAAAAACTCGACCTGATAACGCTGGTTCGGCTGGCCTTTGACTTCGACTGCAATTTGTCCTTTGGACAAGCTTAGTTTCGGTGCCTGAATATTCTGGTTCGGTTGAGCATTACAGCCTTGCTCATCTGGTTTGTTGCAGGTTTTTTGCAAGTTGGCAGGATCAATCTTGACCCCATGACCACGTGAACCGACGAAATGTGCATGCTCTAATCCTGGAACGTCAAAGATAATCGCGCCAACACGTTGATTCGGTACACAACTTCCACCCGCCTCACAACGTTTAATATCTTTGCCGTTATTCCAGATTAAATTCTTGGTCAGAGTAATGTGGGCATTGGCATCTTTTTCAGAGCGGATCGCGATTCCCACCCGATTGCCATGTACTTTATTGCTGTCAAAAATGTTGCCGTCACCAGTCAGGTTAAAACCGTTGGAATTATTGGCCAGTTCGTTATAGGCAATATAATTACGTTTACCCCAATTGATCTGTAAACCATCTGAGTAATTTTCAAATTTATTCCCCACAACGGCATTGTCATTGCCCCACAAAATCTCAATTCCTTGAGATGGTTCAGGATTTGCGGCTGTTGATATAAACTGGTTATTGGCAACCAAGTTAAATGCTGCACCACGGGTCAGTTCAAGCCCGTCACCATTGTCCTGAAAATAGTTGTTCAATACTTTGTTGTTATTGGTGGTGGTCGCGGTTGGATTACCCTTGCCATCATCTCCTGTCAACATCACCCCTGCGCCACCATAGTTATGCATGATACGGTTATTTTGAATCAGGTTATTACTGGCACGATTCATCAAAATCCCAATACAGAAATGACGAATTTCCAAACCTTGGATGGTGACCCCATTGATATCGCGTAATACGATGCCTGGCAAAGTCGTCGTCCGAACATTGGTCCCGAATTGTCCTTCGACTGCACCTGGGCAGGCTTCGACCCCTGTACCTTTAATATAATTTGATCCATCGACTGCAATAAACTCCCCTGTTTTTGCCCATTGCGTTCCGATAATTTTTACTGGTGCTTTGATCTCAGGTAATGGGCTATTCACCTTAATGGCATAAGGGGCTTTGCCGACTGCCTGAATCAGAATCTCGCTGCTTTCTGTCGGCTTGCTGTTGGCTTGTTGAATTGCCCAGCGTAAAGCACCTTTATCCATATCATCTTGATAACGATCGACAATATACGTTTCTGCTGCTGCCCAACCCGAAACGGCCATAGCGATGGCTAAAGTACTTAAACGTACATAAGTTGCTTTCATGTCTACAAATCCTTTTTGAATTATTGTGTCGGTTGAACCGTTTTTAAAAACTGTTTCAGTTGAGTTACGTCAATCTGCCCCGGTGCAGATGCTTCGCCAAGCATGCCAAAACTGAAACTGCCACCCATATTGGCCGTCGCGATGCGGGAAATGGTGCCGAGTTTCCCCATCGACATGGTGAGCAATGGCTTTTTAGATTGCTGACTCACTTTTAAAGTCGCATTCATGAGGGTAAATACATCCTGTTTGCTTTGCGGCATCACTGCAATTTTAAGAATATCGGCACCTAACTCATCCTGCTTGAGTAAGCGCTGGATGATTTCGGCCTCAGGTGGTGTTTTTTGAAAATCATGATTGGACATCACAATCAGCACTTTTTTCGCATGCGCCAATTTGACGGTATTCTTCACAACTTGCTGATCACGGAACATTTCCACATCAAGAATGTCCATAAATGGCTGCTGTAAATACGCTTGATAGGTCTTGCCATAATCTGCATCGCTAATGGTTAGCTGTCCGCCTTCGTTATGAGTACGAATCGTGGCAATCATCGGCTTAGCGCCCAGAATCTGTTTTAGCTCTTGGCCCAAGGCAATCACTTGCTTGCTATCATTGGCAAAATTGAGTAAATCAATCCGAAACTCCGCGAGATCAGCATCTGGATTCGCGGCAATCACTTTTGCCTGAGCAATTGCCTGCTCTTTGGTTTTGGCTGTGATTGGCACAATAGTTTTGACAGGCAGCGTTGCCAGTTCAGATAATTCAAGCTGCTTTTGCTGATGATCTTGCGCTTGTGCTGTTTGAACCATCAATAAGGGGCTAACAAGCAACATTACTGCTGCCAGTGTTTTCATTTTCATCGGTATCGTCCTTAATAAATTTTTTGCAACTCTGCGACGTCTTGCCGAGTTCTCATTTCATTTTCTGATTGCTCCTCACAAATCAAAAGTGAGGAGTATTTTCAATTTCAGGAATTAAGTAATTCCATGATCAGCCCATCCCAGAAACGAAGACATTTAAAGAAATCTCTAAATATCAAAGAATACGGTTTCATCATCACCCTGAATACGAATATCAAAGCGATAAACCACTTCACCATCCACTTCACTGCGTTTAGCGATCAGCGTTTGGCGACGTACAGCCCACTCAATACTGTTTAAAACAGGATCATTGGCATTTGCGTCCACTTCATCTTCAAAATAAACACGAGTGTGTAAGCCAATATTGATGCCGCGCGCAAAAACGGCGACTGCGATATGCGGTGCCTGAATTGAGCCTTTACGCCCAGCAACAGCGCCCGGTTTTACTGTATTAAAGCGCCAGAAACCTGTTTCAAAATTGGCACCTGTACGGCCCCAACCCTGAAAATGTGGATCGGCTGTTTTGCCTTGGGTATCGGCCTGACTTGGATAAACCCCATTGGCATCTGCCTGCCAGATTTCCAGTAACACATCTCGTAATGGCAAACCCAGCCCGTCAAACACCTGACCTTCGAGACGAATACGTTGTCCTTGCGTTTGCTCATTGACTAACTGGTGATTAAAGTTATGCTCAAATACTTCAATATTGGCTTGTTGCGGTAATAAACCGATATGCACATAAGGACCACCTGTTTGTGATGGGGTTTCCTTTAATTCCTGAAAATTCCATGCATTCATCGTATGTCTCCCTTAAGTCAAATCATTTTCAAAATATGTCGCACGACGACCACGAAGATGAATATCAAAGCGGTAACAACGACTATCTGCTTCGATGAAGTTGTTTTTATCTTCCAGTGCAATCAAGGCACGACGCTGATCTTCCGACGGAATAGTTTTCAAAATCGGGCAAGTATCAATCAGCGTATCGCCTTCAAAATAGAACTGTGAAATCAGTCGCTGAGCCCAACCATCTGCAATCAGGGAGAAATGAATATGCGCGGGACGCCATTCATTAATCCGGTTGCGCCACGGATAAGGGCCAGGTTTGATGGTACGGAAAATATAAAAACCATTTTCATCAGTTAAAGTACGACCACAGCCCCCAAAGTTAGGGTCCATCGCACCAATAAATTTGTCATTTGGATGACGATAACGGCCTGATGCATTGGCCTGCCACACTTCTAATAAGGCATTTTTCACAGGACGACCGAACTGATCACGCACATAACCATGCACAATAATCCGTTCACCAACAGGCAGGCCTTCTTTGGCATAGTTCAGGATCAGGTCATTATCTTTAGGACCAAAAATACTCGGTGAAAAATGTGGTGAAGTGACTTCAGTCAAGGTTTCATTAATTGAGATCAAGGCATTCTTTGGCGAGCGTAATACACTGGTCTTATAACCGGGTGTATATGCTGGCGGATGATCATCGGTATTACGTTGTGGGTATGCCCCTAATGTATGCTTTAACATGCCTGTCTCCTTAATCCTGTGGTTGTGCTGCAATAGGCTGCACGTCGATGCCAAGTTCTTTAAAGACGTCTTCGGCCATATGCATGGCTGCATTTGCTGCGGGCAAACCCGCATATAAAGCACTATGCAAAATCAGTTCTTTTAGTTCGTCCTTGGTGACACCATTGTTGAAGCAAGCACGTAAATGCATTCTGAGCTCATCTTCTCGCCCTAATGCCAATAAAATAGCAATCGTGACCAAACTACGGGTATGACGCAGTAAGCCTTCACGTGACCACACTTCGCCCCACGCAAAACGACTAATAAAGTTCTGGAAATCCTGATTGAAATCATTGAGGTTCGCTAAAGAGCGGCCGACATGTGTTTCACCCAACACTTCGGTACGGACTTTTAGTCCTTGTTGATAACGTTGTTCATCATTCATGGATGTTGCTCCTCATCTTGAAAATATGAGCCTTAGGTTGCATCGGTATGAGCAACGAGAGATTTAACAAAAATTGCGATGGCCGCTGCCGTAGCAGGAATCATCAGCAAGCTGAGAATGGCGGTAAAAGACCAGTCATTGCCCAATAGCACTGCACCAATCCATGCACCAAATACGGCACCGAAACGGCCAATCCCTGTCATCCATGCCACACCTGTTGCACGGCATTGGGTTGGATAGAAACGGGCACTTAAGGCTGGCATAGACGATTGCGCACCATTAATGGCAATGCCTGCACAGAGCACTAAGATCGCCAATAAAGTTGGATTACTGAGGCTTTGCCCAACCGCAATTGCAAACAGACCAGCGAGAAAATAGAAACCTGAAATAATGCGGTTTGGATTGAAACGATCCATTGCCCAGCCAATGAATAAGGCACTGAGTACCCCACCAAACTGGAATAAGCCACCAATAAATGCTGCACGCTCCATGGTTGCACCTGTTTCACGCATCAAAGTTGGTAACCAACTGGTGAGCAGGTAAACCACGACTAAACCCATGAAATAAGTAGCCCACAATAAAACCGTACCTTTGGCATATTGTTGGGAGAACAGCATGCCAAATACATTTTTCTTTTCTGCCACAGCAGATTGTTCTTCTGGGATATGAAAGCTTTCGGCTGCTTGTGCTTTCTCAGACGCAATATGATTTAAAATTTTGCGAATTTTTGCTGAATCTCGACCTTTGATAATCAGAAAACGATAAGATTCAGGTAAAAATAAAATCACCAGAACCATGAGAATCAATGGTGTCCAGCCACCCAATAAAAATAAGCTGTGCCATCCAAATGCTGGAATCAGCCAGCTACTGATAAAGCCCCCTGTTGCCATACCGAGGTTATAGCCACAGAACATACAGGTCACCATTAACGAACGTACCCGTGTTGGACAATATTCAGAGAACAAGGTGGCTGCATTTGGCATCGCTGCCCCGAGACCGATCCCCGTTAAAAAACGTAAGACCACCAATTGATTCAGGTTTTCAGCATAAGCAGATGCCAAGGTAAAACCACCAAAAATCAACATTGCAACAGTTAAAACAATCTTGCGCCCAAAACGATCAGCGGTTGGACCTGACACCAGTGCTCCAATAATCATGCCACCGAGTGCTGCACTCATCACTGGTCCAAGCTGAGAACGGTCAATGCCCCAGTCCTGAGTTAATGCTGGTGCAATAAAGCCCATTGCCGCAGTATCGATTCCATCGACAAATACAATGAGAAAACAAATGATTGCGATCATCCACTGATATTTACTTATCGGTGCATTATCAATTAATGCCTGTGCATCTATACTATTTTTTGATACAGCAAATTCCTGTGCCATAGTTGCCTCCTTGTAAGCGAATTCCTTGCTAACCCTGATGGTTATATGTTTTGAATAAACTTGGACAGTGCCTGATTAAACACTTGGGGTTGTTCGATATTGGATAAATGCGACGCCGCCAAGATCTCAAGCTGACTACTTGCAATGAGTTGGTGCATAAACTCTGCATCTTGAACCGTTGTGACAGGATCGTACTGCCCTGCAATAATTAACGTTGGAATCTGAATCTGGCCAAGTTGCTCCCGAACATCTGCATCCGCTAAAGCACGACATGCATTGGCATAACCCTGTGCAGGTGTCAACGCGAGACTCTGAATGGTTTTTTGTGCCAAAACATCATGCGCATAATCAAAGTGCTCGCTAAACCAACGTGTATGCGTGGTCTTTACAAGTTCAGCCAAACCGTTTTGTTCAACACTTTCCGCACGGCTATTCCACGCTTCGGCAGTACCAATTTTTGCAGCTGAATTTGCCACGCTAATACTTTGAAAACGTTCGGGATGTTGAATGGCTAAAGCCAATGCAGTAATCCCGCCCATTGAAATGCCACAGAAATGAACTTTTTCAATGGCTAGGGCATCTAGAATATCGACCACATCTTCAGCCAGATTTTGCAGGGTGCTATTGACAATGACTGCACTCGCGCCATGCCCACGTGTGTCATAGCGAATAATTTGATAATGTTCAGCCAATGCGGCAACTTGCGCCTGCCACATACCGTGGTCAGTTCCCAAAGAGTTGGAGAACATAATGATTGGTGCATCTTTTAAACCTTCGACCTGAACAGCTAGAGGATGTCCTTGACGATTATTGATATGCGTGATCATGCACTTACTCTCCTTGTGCTGCGTGTAGTACGGCATCAATTTGCGCCTGAATATTGCCGAGGTAAGTTGCGGGCTGGAACAGCTCATCCAAAGCCTGATTATTAAAATGAGCGTTGACTTCATCCATCGCTGACAAAATGACTTTTAAATGCTGCTGTTGGGCAATCGCTTGCTGACAGGCCTGTTCAACCAGATGATGCGCATGTAAACGTCCAAGCTTTGGTGCCAGTGCCATCATCACCGCTTCGGCCATGATCAAACCTTGTGTGCATTCTAGATTGCGTTGCATCGCATCTGGATTGACTTGCATATGTTCAATCACATCACAACTACGTTCTAAAGCACCTGCACATAACTGGAAAATTTCTGGGATTGCTAACCATTCTGCATGCCAAGCCCCCAAAGCACGTTCATGTTCTTGCACCATGCTTTGATACACACTTGCCATTAAGGCAGGCACACGATTAGCTGCGGCAAGAATTGAGGCTGCTGCTACAGGATTACGCTTATGCGGCATGGTCGATGAACCACCTCGCCCTTTTGCTGCTGGCTCGAAGACTTCTGCGATTTCGGTTTGCATCAGCAATGACCAGTCTTTTGCCATTTTGCCGACATTTCCAACGATCAAAGCAAGCGTACTGGCAAGCTCAACCATACGGTCACGTTCACCATGCCAAGTGCATTCAGGAGCAGTTAAATCGAGTTGTGCAGCAAAAGCCTGAACCACAGCAGAACCTTGATCTTGTAGCGAGGCCAATGAACCTACTGCACCACCGAGTTGTGCAGTCAATACGCGAGGTTTCATTGCTTGCAGACGATCAAGATCACGTTTCAAGGCTGCTGCCCATCGGGCAAATTTATGTCCCAAAGTAATCGGCAAAGCTTGCTGTAACCAAGTCCGTCCAATCATGACCTGATGGCGGTATTGTTGGGCTTGCTTTAAGCTCACTTGATACGCCTGTTGCAATTGCTGTTCAATCAATGCCAAGGCATCACGGCACTGTAAAATCGTTGCCGTATCAATCATGTCTTGACTGGTCGCACCCCAATGTACATAGCGCGAAGCATCTTCATCTTGCTGTTTCACCAAAGCAGTGAATTGCTTAACCAATGGAATCGCCACATTACCTGCCAGCCCTGCTGCTGTAGCCAACGCATCCATATCGATTTTTGCTACAGCATTGTGGCCGACCTGTTCAATCATCGTTGCCGCTGAAGCAGGAATCACATTGACCTGTGCCTGAGCTTTGGCTAAAGCCACTTCGGCTTGAATCATATAACTCAATAAAGCTTGATCACTAAAAATGGCAGTGACTTCAGGCTGATAAAATAAGCTGGCGTATAACTGGCTCATGGCAAACCTCACTCAACACGTTGAATAATCAATGCAATCCCTTGACCAACACCAATACACATCGAACACAGGGCGTACTGACCTTTGATCTGTTCAAGCTGATTCAACGCGGTGGTGACTAGACGTGCACCAGAAGCACCCAACGGATGACCCAAAGCAATCGCACCACCATTCGGATTAATTCGTGCATCATCATCACTCAAGCCTAAATCACGAGTGACGGCTAAAGCCTGTGCTGCAAAAGCTTCGTTAAGTTCAATCACGTCCATTTGTTCTAGAGTGAGATTGGCCTGTTTCAGTAATTTCTTGATGGCAGGTGCAGGTGCAAAACCCATAATCCGCGGTTCAACACCAACTGTAGTTGCAGCAATGATTTTGGCGCGTGCTTTGAGCTGGTATTTTTTCACTGCGTCATCTGAAGCAATCAATACAGCGGCTGCACCATCATTAATCCCAGAGGCATTACCCGCCGTGACGGTACCTTCAGCTTTAACCACACCCTTAAGTTTAGTTAGTGCTTCTAACGTGGTTGATGCACGTGGATGCTCATCCGCATCCACCACAACTGCATCATCTTTACGCTGTGGAATCGTCACAGGCACAATTTCATTGGCGAAGAAGCCTTTGGCTTGCGCCGTTGCAGTACGTTGTTGGCTGTTCAGGGCAAACTGATCTTGATCGGCACGATTGATGTTGAACTGTTCCGCCACGTTTTCAGCCGTTTGCGGCATGCTATCGACACCATACATGCCTTTGAGTTTTGGATTGATAAAACGCCAGCCCATGGTGGTGTCTTCAATCTTTTGACTACGGCCAAAGGCACTATCCGATTTACCCATCACATAGGGTGCACGGCTCATGCTTTCCACACCGCCTGCAATGATTAAATCCGCTTCATTGGCTTTAATGGCACGTGCAGCCATCGCAATCGCATCTAATGATGAACCACATAAACGGTTCACTGTGGTGGCGGGTACTTGATAAGGCAAACCTGCTAATAACGCTGACATGCGTCCGACGTTACGGTTGTCTTCACCCGCTTGGTTGGCACAGCCATAGATCACATCATCGACTTGCTGCCAATCGACACTTGCGTTGCGTTGCATCAAAGCCTGAATCGGAATCGCTCCCAAGTCGTCAGCACGTACTGGGGCTAATCCGCCCGCATAACGACCGAATGGTGTACGGATAGCATCGATGATATAAGCGTTTTTCATTTTAAATATTTTCCTTTATCTAAAATCCCTCCCAACCTCCCTTTAATAAAGGGAGGAGTTCCCCTCTTTAAAAAGAGGGGTTAGGGGAGATTTATTATCCTTACGTCGCATCAATCAACTGAGCACCCGTCAAAGCTTGCAATTCCTCAAAGCTCAGACCATCCACTTTCTCAATCACTTTTAAACCTTCTGTGGTCACATCAATCACACACAAGTCGGTATAAATACGGTCAACACATTTCAGTCCTGTTGCTGGATATGAAAGAGTTTCAACAATCTTCGGCTCACCTTGCTTGGTGTTGTGATCGGTGGTGATAAATACTTTCTTGGCACCGACAGCCAGATCCATCGCACCACCCACCGCAGGAATGGCATCTGCTGCACCAGTATGCCAGTTGGCCAGATCACCATTGGCTGCCACTTGGAAAGCACCCAGTACTGCAATATCCAAATGACCACCGCGCATCATGGCAAAGGAATCACCATGATGAAAAAAGCTTCCGCCCTTCAGCATGGTCACATATTCCTTACCTGCATTGATCAACTCAGGATCTTCTTCACCTTTGGCAGGCGGTGGACCGAATGCCAGCAAGCCATTTTCAGAATGCAGAAATACATCTTTATCGGCAGGAAGATAATTGGAAATCTTGGTGGGCAGACCAATACCGAGATTGACATAAGCACCATCTGGAATATCTTGTGCGACACGTTCAGCAATCTGGTCACGGCTTAA
>NZ_BBTF01000048.1:0-24870 GCF_000876115.1 Acinetobacter sp. NBRC 110496 | reverse complement strand
TTATAAAATATTACCCCTTATCTAAATCATGGCATGAGGACTTAGTTATTTTCGGGGATGAAGAAAAAACTGACGGGCAAGCATGGTATGAAAAAGGTGAATTAAAAAACATTCAGTTTCGAATAGATATGCGTGGCAATTTTGTTTTAGATATTGAACAAATTATTGCTATTGCACAAAAGCTTTGTTGTGTATTGTTTATACCTGAACAAAAGCGTATAGCTGAACCAAATGTATTTAAAGTAATCAGTCATATTAAAAAATCAAATGCGTATTTATTCGCTAAAGATCCTGAACAATGGTTTAACAGTATAGAAAACCATAATAAATGAGTTCAAAAGATGGGTTATAGTTTTTAGAATTCCATCATATTGTTAAAAAAACAAAGCCGCTATAAAAGCGGCTTTATCAAATAATTTAGATTAATCTAATTATTCATCATCCATCATTGACTGGCTCATACCAACCGTGTTAAAGCCACCATCAACATACATGATTTCGCCTGTAATACCCGAAGCCCATGGCGAGCAAAGGAATAATGCAGCATTACCCACTTCTTCAATGGTCACATTACGTTTCAGTGGCGCAATTTTTTCATTGGCATCTAACATTTTACGGAATGATTTAATCCCTGATGCAGCCAAAGTACGGATTGGGCCCGCAGAAATTGCATTGACACGAATACCGTCTACACCCAAGCTTGACGCCAAATAACGTACGCCTGCTTCTAATGATGCTTTAGCCATTCCCATTACATTATAGTTCGGCATCACACGCTCAGAACCTTGATAAGTCAAAGTCAATAAACAACCTTGGCGCGCTTGTAATAATGGTTTAGCCGCACGTGCCATTGCGATAAAGCTATAGGCACTAATGTCATGCGCAATTTTAAAACCGTCACGATCGGTCACGTCGGTAAAGTCACCGTCAAGCGTATGTGCAGGGGCAAAACTAATTGAATGCACTACACCGTCTAAACCATCCCAGTGTTTTGCCAATTCAACAAAGGCATTGTCAATTTCTACGTCAATCGCAACATCACAAGGGAATACCAGTGTTGAACCAAACTGTGCTGCAAAATCATCGACACGTTTTTTCAACTTCTCGTTTGGATAAGTAAACGCAAGCTCTGCACCTTCACGGTGGAGTGCTGATGCAATACCAAAAGCAATCGATAATTTACTTGCAATACCAGCAATCAAAAAACGCTTACCAGCTAAAAGTCCTTGTGACATCTTATTCTCACTCGAAAAATTTTCACCACATCATGCCAATATTCCGTCTAGAGCGGAATTGCATAATCCATCTTTTTTACAATCTTGCATAAAAAAATCGCCTTCAAGTGAAGACGATTTGTATTTTTACCTAAATTGGAACTTAATCATCACCACGAAGTAAGCTCAATAAACGCAGGAATGAATAATACATCCATACCAAAGTCGCCAATAAGGCGATGGCACAGATCCATTCAAATGCTTTTGGCGCACGTTGTGCAGCCGCATTTTCAATCAAGTCAAAATCCAAGATCAGGTTTAATGATGCAATCACGGCAACAAAAGCAGCAAAACCAATCCCTAACCAGTTGCTTTCAAAGATATAAGGAATGCTTGAACCAAATGCTAAACGCAAAATGATCTGTACGACAAACACCAAGGCAATCGCAATCGATGCTGAAATGACAATGGCTTTAAACTTTTCAGTGGCACGGATCACTTGGAATTTATATAACGCAAATAAAACTAATGTGGTCACGAAAGTCGCCAGCAATGCTTGTAATGGCACGCCCGGATATTTCAACTGAAAAATAAACGACACACCGCCTAAAAATGCCCCTTCAAATAAAGCATATGGAATGGCCAAAGCAGGTGCGGTATTAGATTTAAAGGTAGTAATCAGAGCCAGAATGAAACCACCTACGGCCCCGATGATTGTCGCAGCATAGGCAATGGAAAGGTTGGCGGTCATCGCACAGTAGAAAAATAAAGCCATGCCTAAAACAGCCGCAATCACGGTTAACAGCACTGACTTCTGGATCGCTCCCTGAATGGTCATGGGTTCAGCCAAATCCTGATAAGTTTCTACCCGCGTTAAAATAGGGTTGGTACTTTGCATGTACGCTCTCTTTTTTATAGTTTGCAATTAAAAGCTGAGTTTAAGCGATTTTTTAATCAATCCCAAACTTTTTGGCGCATTAAAAAAGGAGCTGACGCTCCTTTTAAATATTCTATCAATCGATTAGTTATCGTTGTTCATGATAAAGAAGTATTCCCGATAATATTTCAGTTCTGCGATCGAATCACGGATGTCATCCATTGCCAAGTGTGAAGCATTTTTCTTTAAACCGCTCATGATTTCCGGTCTCCAGCGTTTCGCTAACTCTTTCACTGAAGAAACATCTAAATTACGGTAATGGAAAAACTGTTCCAGCTCAGGCATTAAACGATGCAAGAAACGGCGGTCTTGGCAAATTGAATTACCACACATCGGCGAAGATTTTGGACTCACCCATTTCTTGAGGAACTCAAGCGTTTGCTGTTCTGCATCTTCAGCCTTTAACTTACTGCGGCGTACTCGCTCAATCAGACCCGACTGGCCATGTTGCTTGGTATTCCACTCATCCATCGCATTTAGAATCAAATCAGATTGATGTACCGCTAAAACAGGTCCTTCAGCCAAGATATTCAAATGGTCATCTGTAATAATTGTTGCAATTTCAATAATCTTGTCGTTATCGGTATCGAGACCTGTCATTTCCAGATCGATCCAAATTAATCGTGTATCAGGGGTGCTGCTCATGGATGGCGATTCTAATGTGCTTAAAAACATCAATAGTAGCAAATTAATTACATCTTGGCTGTAATTCTATAGCGGCTTCGTGCTATTTTTGCGGTCTTCTAAGTGTGGATTTTTTGGGATATGAATGGCTTTAATTCGTAAGCGTCGTTTAACCGAACAACAGCAACGTCGTATTGAGAAACAGCATAAATCACGTCAAGACGACATTGATACATCGCAAGATCTGGATGGACTGGTTGTTCAGCATTATGGTCGTCAACTCGAAGTACAAGCTTTATCTGTGCCTGAACAGCACCCTGAAAAACCACACGTGGCTGAAGGTGAACCGGAACCATTCTGGAAACCGATCGAGCTCGACAGCATTTGGCGTTGTCACACCCGTACCAACCTAGAACTTTTGGTCACAGGTGATCGGGTTAAATGGCAAGCCGATCCCATTACGGGCTTGGGCATTATCACCGCGATTTATCCAAGACAGTCATTGCTGACTCGTCCAGACCGTTATCACAAGGTCAAACCCGTCGCTGCCAATATCAGTTTGATTGTGATTGTATTTGCCCCGCTGCCAGAACCTGCACCGACATTGATTGACCGTTATCTGGTCGCGTGTGCCGATGCCAACATTCCAGCCTTACTGGTGTTAAACAAATCAGACTTGCTCACTGAAAATGATCCGATTCTGACGCTATTGAGTGAATATGAGGCGTTGGGTTATGAAACCCTGATTTGTCATTCACGTGGCGATCTCTCTGAACTATCGGCACGTCTGGATAATGAAACAGTGGCCTTCGTTGGACAGTCAGGTGTCGGTAAAAGCTCCTTGATCAATACCATTGTTCCAGATGCTGCGCAGAAAACCAACGTGATTTCAGAGAACTCAGCGCTCGGTCAACACACCACCACCTCCACCCGTTTGATCAAATTTGGAACAAACGGCGCCTTGATTGATTCTCCCGGAATCCGTGAGTTTGGGCTATGGCATCTGAATCTGGAAAAAGTACGAACTGGCTTTCCTGAAATTGAAGCCCATCTCGGCCTTTGTCAGTTCCGTAACTGCACCCATACCCATGAGAAAAATTGTGCGTTGAAACAAGCGGTTGATGCAGGTGAAATTTTACCGCGTCGTCTAGACAGTTATCTGCGCCTATTGGATGAAATTCAGGAAGCACAACAAAAAAGTTAATTTTCTTCGGCTTCTGCCCTTGAACTAACATTTTTGATCACCATTGAGATAAGTTATACTCAGCATCAATTTTGATTTTAACTTTAGGTGACTTGTGGAACGCTGGTTAGAGTTTATGGGGAATCACCCCTTCTTATTTGGTACGCTCGGCGTGTTAATCGTGTTGTTCTTTATTTTAGAAGGACAACGCAATGGTCGTAAAATTTCACCACAATCACTGGGTATTTTGGTCAAGGCAAAAAATGCCATGTTGATCGACCTGCGTGATGGAAAAGATTTCCGTGATGGCCACATCAGCGGTAGCCGTAACATTCCATATAGCCAGATCACCAGTCATATTGATGAATTAAAAGCAAGTGATCGTCCTTTGGTCTTCATTTGTAACTTAGGGCAGGTTGCAGGCTCAGCCTTGCAAAAAGTTGCCCATGCTGACAGTTACCGCTTAGACGGTGGCATTAGCAACTGGAAAGCTCAAGGCTTGCCTTTAGTGAAAAGCAAAACCAAAGCTTAAGGAGCGATAAAATGACTACTGAAAACGTCACCATTTATTCAACGCTATCTTGCCCGTATTGTGTGCGTGCAAAACAATTACTCGAGCGTAAAGGTGTGGCTTTTAAAGAAATTAATCTTTCCAATGAAGCACCAGAAGTTCGTCTTGAGTTAATGCAACGTACCAATCATCGTACGGTGCCGCAAATTTTTATTAAAGATCAGTTTATCGGTGGTTTTGATCAACTTTATGCTTTAGAGCGTGAAGGTAAACTCGACCAATTATTAGCTTAACAACATCTAAATCCAAGATTTAAGGAAAAACAATGAGCGAAGAACAAGTTCAACCACAACTCGCGTTAGAACGTATTTACACTAAAGACATTTCTTTCGAAGTTCCTGGTGCACAAGTTTTCACGAAACAATGGCAGCCAGAACTCAACATCAATTTATCTTCTGCTGCAGAAAAAATTGATGCGACCCACTACGAAGTGTCTTTAAAAGTTGTGGTTCAAGCAAACAACGAAAATGAAACTGCGTTCATCGTTGATGTGACCCAATCAGGGATTTTCTTGGTTGATGGTGTAGAAGAAGATCGCCTTCCATACATCTTGGGCGCTTACTGCCCAAATATCTTGTTCCCGTTCTTACGTGAAGCGGTGAATGACCTTGTGACTAAGGGTAGCTTCCCGCAATTGTTGCTTACACCAATTAACTTTGATGCTGAATTTGAAGCAAATATGCAACGCCTACAAGCGGATGCTGATGCACAAGGCCAAGCATAAGCACTCTTGCTGTAAGATAAAAGGACTGATTTTTCAGTCCTTTTTTTCTAAGATCAATATACAATCGTTCTAAAGGTTAAATTAATCCGCGCCGCGCTCACTTTCTTGGTGGGAGGCAGACGGTGTAACCAATACGTCTGCGTGGTGTCTTTCATCACCAATAAGCTGCCATGTTCTAAATATAGTTCGACTTTTTCTTTGCTCTGCTTATGTTTAAAGGCAAATTTACGCTCTGCGCCAAAACTAAACGATGCAATTGCACCATCTTTTTTTAAATCAGTTTCACCATCGCTATGCCAGGCCATTCCTTCTTCACCACTATGATAAAGATTGAGCAAACAAGAGTTAAATGTTTCACCCGTTAGCTTTTCGGCCAGTTGTTTTAATTCAAGTAACTCCGTTGTCCATGGCAAGGCATATTTATTTATATTGGAATAGGTATATTCAAAACGCTGATCGCCATACCACGCCACTTTGCGTTTAGTCGTTAATAACTTGCCAAAGATCATGGCTTGGTCGTTTTCCCATGCAATCGTTTGCATCAGCTGATCAAAATAATGATCGGCTGCCGCAGTCTGCACGACTTTGCCGTAGTACTGTACCGTACCGTCATAGGGCAAATGATTCTGCTCTGGGTCAGCTTCAATATCAAATAGTTGCATCTTTCCACTTCTTATAGGCCTGCCGCATACAATGTCCACAAGGTCGGTAGCCCTGTGCAATCGCTTCATGCTCATCGACAAAAAAGACTCGATTGTTTTTCAGCATGCGCTTCCCTGAGGCACAGGTCAATCTGCCATAGATTTTAAGCTGTGCGTTTCCAGCATACAAAATTTCCTGCTGTTTCAGTTTCAGATGCAGCTCGGTCTGCGCCAGTTCACAATGTCGCCACATCAGACTAACTCAGCGCATCATGAAAAATAATCCCTAAGCTATAACGCTCCCCTTGATGAACTGGGCTGACCCCATGTTTCATATTGACCCGATAATAGCCCTGACTGCCTTTTTCAGGCTTAAACTGAGTCGTGAAAATCAGGATATCACCTTGCTGTGGCTGCATCACCATGGCTTTAGACTGCGCTCGTGGGTTTTGCTGAGTGAAGACCAACTCTCCACCCGTAAAATCTACATTGGGCTGGCTCAGCACAATCACCAGCTGTAAAGGGAAATACACCTCACCATATAAGTCCTGATGTAAGGTATTAAAGCCCCCTTGCCCATATTTCAAGATCAATGGCGTTGCCAACGTTTGCCCATGTTGATGGCACTGCTGTAAAAATTCAGCATGGGAGGATGGAAAGGAACGTTCTAAGCTCAGCACCCGAAACCATGCATTGGCAATCGGTGCCAAATAAGGATAGAGCTCATGTCGTATCCGTCCAATCAGATTTGGTAAAGGGTAAGTAAAATATTTATATTCACCTAGACCAAAACGATAACGCTGCATCTCTACGGTTTTACGATAGCGCTCTGGTTGCGAATACATCTGTTTTAGCAACTCACATTGCGCACTCGATAAGACCTGCTCAATCTTGGCAAAACCATGCTGATGGAGTTGTTCAGTGATTAGCTCCCAATCTCCCGCATGGATTTTACTGATCGCCGTTTCGATTTGAATCTGTTCAGATAGCAGCATGGGTTTGTGCACCTTCCCAACCGATCAGTGCGGTTTTACGCAATGTTCCCCACTCATAGCCACCGAAAGCACCAGTCGACTGAATCACCCGATGACACGGAATCAAAAATGCCACAGGATTACTGCCAATCGCAGTCCCCACAGCACGAGCCGCTTTAGGATGATCAATGGCTTTGGCCAACTGACCATAAGTTGACAGCTGTCCCATTGGAATCTTGAGCAGGCTTTGCCACACTTTCAGCTGAAATTCGCTACCTTTTAAATGCAATTTAATATCAGCCAATTGCCGAGGTGCTTTTTGAAACAAGGCCAAAGCACTTTGCTGCAAGGCATCAATCTGCTCGATAAACTGAGCTTGAGGAAATTGGCTCTTTAACTGCTGCAAAGCATCAGCCCGATTGTCCACAAAACTCAGCGCACAAATGCCTTTATGGGTGGACGCAATCAGCACTTCGCCAAATAAGGTCTCTGCAAATTGATAATGAATCGTCAGGCTCTGTCCACCATGTTTATATTCGGCTGGGGTCATGCCTTCAATCTGGATAAACAGATCATGCAGGCGACTGGTGCTGGACAGTCCTGTAGCAAAGGTTGCATCAAAAATACTGCCCTGCTCCTGCTTTAAAATCTGCTTGGCATATTCAACACTCATATACTGCAAAAATTTCTTCGGACTGGTGCCGACCCACTCGGTAAATAAACGTTGAAAGTGCGCTGGGCTTAAATGGATATGCGCAGCGACCTCATCCAGTTGTGGCTGTTGCTGAAAGTTTTGTTGGATATACTGAATCGCTTGAGCAATACGCTCATAATTACGTTGTTGTGAGGACATATCATCACCTCTCATCATTCATATTTTCACTGTAGCAACTTTGCCATACAGAGAAAATCTGAATCATGCTCAGTCTGCATTTTGTCTTTCTATCGTCTCAAATATCAATAAAAAAGCTGCACTCTTTTAAGTACAGCTCTCTCATTTCGATGACCAATCTTGATAGATTAATGGGTGTAATACTTATGCCCTTGGTCACGTAATTCAGCAATCTTTTTGCCTTGTTTTTTCGCTTCATCCAGCTTACCCGCTTGAACCAGCAGTTTAGCTTTATCAATTTCTACGACAATCTGGTCAAATAAAACGGTCGATGCTGGCACTTTATCTTTGGTATTCGGCGCCAGTTTATATTGTTTTGAATGGGTCGCAGCTGCACGCATATTATCCAAAGCAGCTGTTGCAGCCTGTGGCGTTGCAGCTTGGTTAAACGCTTTATAATTTTTCCCCAGCGTTTTCATATCATCTTCTAAACCCGCAGCCATTGCCGTATGGCTGAAGGCAAAAGCGGATAACATCACAACGGTGGCTAAAGTTTTTTTAATCATTCGGATATCCTATCAAAAACTGTGGCTATGCTTGATTTGTCTTCAGCAAATACCTCGTACTGTGTATTCCGGCGTACAAGAGAAATTGCTGATTTAGCATACATAAAAAATGCAACGATTTCGTTGCATTTTGATAAATGAGATCAGTCCAATTTTATAGACGACGGCGTAAAGCATCCGCAATCGACTCAACCAACTGCTGCGAAATCTCTTGTTTAGATGCCTTTTCCAGCTCACGCTTTTTCATATGATAAGACTGGGCAAAGAATACAGTCATGGCATTTTCATCTGAGGCAAAGCCAATATCTGGACGTGACACATCATTGCAGGCAATCATGTCTAGTTTTTTCGCCACCAGTTTACCTGCAGCGTATTCTTCAACATTTTGCGTTTCAGCAGCAAAGCCAACCATGAAAGGACGCTCATCTTGCTGTGCAATGGTCGCCACAATATCTGGATTTTTAACCAGCGCAACCGCAAGTTCATCACCTGCTTTTTTAATCTTGTGCTCTGCCACTTGTGCCACACGATAATCTGCCACAGCCGCAGTTGCGATAAAGATGTCACAACCGTCTTTCAGTTGATTCATGCTGACATCCAGCATCTGCATTGCAGAACTGACATTAATACGTTGCACACCATTCGGAGTATCCAGACTGACAGGGCCTGCCACCAAGGTCACTTTTGCCCCTGCGGCATAACAGGCTGCTGCCAAGGCAAAACCCATTTTACCAGTACTGTGGTTAGAAATATAACGGACTGGGTCAATCGCTTCACGGGTGGGTCCCGCGGTAATGGTGACGCGTTTTCCAGCCAGCAGACCAAACTTTTCTGCCAAGGCACGTTGTGCCTTATGAAAATAGGCTGCAACTTGACGCGCCAAATCTTCAGGCTCAGGCATACGGCCCAGCCCAACATCACCACAAGCTTGCTCACCTGCATCTGGCATGATCACATGCACGCCATCTTCCACCAAAGTTTGCAGATTACGCTGTGTCGCTTTTGCTGCCCACATTTGCTGATTCATTGCAGGGGCAACCCAAACCGGTGCTTTGGTGGCCAGATATAGCGTACTGAGCAGATCATCTGCCAAACCATTGGCAAATTTTGCGATACTGTCACAGCTGGCAGGTGCAACCAGAACCAAATCGGCCCAACGTGCCAATTCGATATGTCCCATGCCTGCTTCGGCTTCAGGATCAAGCAATTCGGTATGCACAGGATTGCCTGAAAGTGCTTGAAAAGTCAGTGGGGTAATAAATGCTTGTGCGCCATGGGTCATGACCACACGGACATCAAAACCGAAATCTTTTAAACGGCGTACCAAGATGGCACTTTTATAGGCAGCAATACCACCTGTAACCGCTAATATAATGTTTTTATGGGGAATAACACTTAGATCGAAGCTCACAAACAGGATACCTTACTGTTGCAGTGGCGCTCACAATAGCATTAAATAACGGGATACCCAAGTAGCATCCTCAACATTTCAGCGCAGATCACAAACGAGAATTGTGTTGAGATGAGGTCATATAAAAGGAAAAGGCGCGCAATTATTTTTGCCCGTTAAAACAATAATCACAATAAAATCAAAGGGAAATAAACGATTGAATCAATCTATTAAAACCTGGCCTGAACAAGAGCGTCCAAGAGAGCGACTTTTATCCCAAGGTCCACAAAGCTTATCCGATGCTGAACTGCTGGCAATTTTTCTGCGTTCAGGCTCAAAACAGCATTCTGCAGTGGAATTGGCGCGTATTTTAATTCAACATTTTGGCGGGCTTAATTTGATATTTGATGCCAATCTTGAAGATTTATCCCAATTTAATGGCATTGCTTCAACCAAATATGCACAGCTGATGGCCGTAAAGGAACTTGGACGGCGTTATCTGAATAATCATTTCCAGCAACAACGACTTTGTCTGGATACTTCAACACTGGTGCTCGACTATTTACGTTATGAACTGCAAGGTGAAAAACAGGAGGTTTTTGCGGTGCTGTGTTTAGATGCCGAACTGAGAAAATTGCATTTCAAAAAGCTATTCTTCGGTTCACATCATTCCTGTACTGTTTCGCTGAATCAAACCCTCCGCTATGCCCTGCAACAGCAGGCCTGCCAAATTGTGGTGGCACATAATCATCCTTATGGCATTGCCCAGCCATCAACAGAAGATATTTATCTGACCCAACAACTGAAACAAGCCTGCAAACTGTTGGAAATTCACTTGATCGATCATTTTATTATTTCAGCTGAAGGCTATTTTTCATTTTCTGAACAACAACTACTCAACCCTATTCAAACCAAGCAATCTCGCCTTGACAAAGCTTAATTCAAACAGGAATATCAAGACATAAAATTAACGATTCAAATAACATGATTGTCCGTGACCAGCCGAGTATTTTTAAAGTTTTATTCTCATGGCGGGGGACGATTTTACCCAAAATTTTGCCCTCTCTCGGTTTCGTCATGCTGATCTCTGCCATCATTGGTGGGGTCGAGTATGTTAATCTGTATCGTTTCCCAGAAATCCCCTTGGTCGGCTTCACCTTAATTGGTGTGGTACTGTCCATTTTCTTGGGCTTTAAAAATACCGCCTGTTATGACCGCTGGTGGGAAGCCCGTAAACTCTGGGGCGTGTTGATTGCCACGGCGCGCCATTTTGACCGTGATTGCCGCGTGCTGACCCAAGCACGTCGTGAACGGATTATTCAAAACGTAATTGTCTTTGCCAATGTACTGCGTGATCGTCTGCGTCATCAAACCGCCAATCCAACCGAATTGACTGAAACCAGTGGACTTAGCCAGCAGGCACTGACCCAACTATATCAACAGCATAATGCGCCGCAGTACACCTTGAGCCTGATTCAATGGGAACTGTTACAAGCCATGAAAGAAGGTGAAATCTCGGATATCATTTATACCCAGATGAACCGTCATGTTGCCGCTTTAAGCGAAATGCAAACTGGGTGTGATCGCATTGCCAATACCCCGATTCCATTCGCCTATTCGGTTTTGCTGAATCGTACCGTGTATTTCTTCTGCTTTATGTTGCCATTCAGTCTTGGTTCGCTCTTGGGCTTAGTTACACCGCTGCTCGTAGGTATCCTCGCTTATACCTTCTTAGGTCTGGATGCTTTAAGTACTGAAATTGAAGAACCTTTCGGCACACAAAGCAATGACTTACCGCTTGATGCGATGGTACGTTCGATCGAAATCGAATTATTGGGGACGCTTGGTCGCCCAACCCCACCGCCGATTCAGGCGCATGACCATAACTTACTCTAGTTGCAATGCCCTCCAATGAGGGCATTTTTTTCAGCTTAACATCACTTAAATAAATTGTGATGGGATGATGGACTTAAAGCGTTCGGTAAACTGTCCATTCCAGTAGGGATAATAAGGATAGGGCGGGTAAACCGCACTGACCTGATTTAAGCGTTCGCTCTGTTCAAGCGACAGCTGAATATCCTTAGCTTTGAGATTATCTTGCAGTTGCGTTTGATTACGCGCCCCAATCAAGACACTGGATACAGTGGGTCGTTGCAACAACCAATTTAAGGCAATTTGCGGAATCGTATAGCCAGTTTCGACTGCAATCTGTTTGAGCACATCAATCACAGCATAGAGATGTGCCTCATTGACTGGTGGTGCAAATTGCGCGGTCTCATGTAAACGGCTCTGTGCTGGAATCGGATTCTCGCGATCAAACTTACCTGTCAATCGCCCCCAGCCCAAAGGACTCCATACCACCGCCCCAATGTGCTGGTCATCATTTAAGGGCATCAGCTCCCATTCATAATCACGGCCAATCAATGAATAATAGACCTGATTGACCACAAACTTTTCATAGCCATATTGTTCGGCAATCGCTTGGGCTTTCATCAGTTGCCAACCTGCAAAATTAGACGCGCCGATGTAACGCACTTTGCCACTCCGCACCAACTCGTCCAAAGTTTTCATTAACTGAGGCAATGCAGTAAAACTATCAAACTGATGCAGCTGTAATACATCAATATAATCGGTTCCCAAGCGTGTTAAGGACTGTTCAACTGCGGACAATAAATAACGCCGACTAAATCCAGCATCATTGAGATGATCTGAACTACGAATACCGATTTTGGTGGAAATAATATTATGTTGACGTTCAGATGCCAAAGCCTTGCCCAGCATCCGTTCAGACTCTCCATCAGAATAGACATCGGCGGTATCAAAATAATTAATGCCCGCATCTAAACCAGCACGAATCATTTGATTGGCTTCTGTTTGACTGGCTTGCCCCCAAGCCGCAAAGATTTGTCCTTGTCCACCCAAGGTTCCTGCACCAAACCCCAGCGCTGATACTTTTAATCCTGAATTTCCTAAAAAGTGATATTTCATGATCTGTCTCTTCAACCTGTGATGATTTAGATACAAAAATAGCGCTAGGGATTTATTCGAAAAACCACGATAATCAAGAAATACTTTTCTGATTTTATTGATAATGAATACAGAAGATTTTCAGTTTTTTATTCGTGTTGCAGACTTGGGCTCAATCAGCAAAGCTGCTCAGGATGCTAATCTCTCGGTGTCGGTGGCCAGTCAGAAATTGCAGCGCCTAGAACAAAACCTGCAATTACGCTTATTCCATCGCACCACCCGAAAGTTAACCTTAACCGAAGAAGGCAAAACATTGCTTGAGCATGGACGTGGCTGGATCAACGATTTTGTCCATTTACAGCAAGCTCTAACCTCTCCAAATCAAGCTTTATCTGGGACCTTAAGGATTAGCACCTCAACCACTTTTGGTACTCAGGTGTTAATGCCCGTGATTGCCACATTTTCCCACTTACATCCTCAGCTAAAGATTTACTTAGATTTAAATGATCAGAATATCGACCTGATTCAGCAAGGCATGGACTTGGCCATTCGAATTGGTCAGTTAAAAAGTTCAAGCTTGATTGCCAAACGCTTGAGTACCAATCCACGTTTACTCTGTGCTTCTCCAGCCTATTTACAACAATATGGTATGCCAAAAACCTTGTCCGATCTGAAGTTACACCGCTGTATCTTACAGCAGCATGGTCAGGGGCTCACCGATCACTGGCATTTGGTCAATGCAGAAGGGAAAGTTGAACAGGTGCATGTTGAGGGTTATTTTGCAACTAACTCAGGCGAAAGCGTTCGGCAAGCTGCCCTAGCCGGTCTTGGGATTTCCAATCATTCGATCTGGCATGTGTCTGAGGATCTTGCTTCAGGAAAATTAGTACAAGTTCTACCCGACTATCCTGTAGAAACAACCGCAATTTATGCAGTATTTCCGCATCGAGAGCTGATCGCGCCTAAAGTACAACGCTTTTTGGATTATTTAGTCGATTACTTTCAGCAGCGTGAATCATAAAAACTTTAGTCGTTCAGACGAGCCTTAAGGTTGCAGTACTTATTAGCCCCCTCCTGCAAAACCATGAAACATCGATTGCACGCCCCATACAAGCAGCATGAAAAACACAAGGATGAAGCAAAATTCTAATTTTTTTCATAGCACAGGTGATTTAAAGCGTTCCCAAATCCCTTTCTGCCCCTCTTTCAGGCGTGGTGTCTGTCCCAATTTAATCCACGGCATATTCTCGCCATGGAAATCACTGCCAATTGAAACCGCCAGATCAAATTGCTGAATCATGCGATCGACCATTTGACGTGTCGAAGCAGGCTCGATACTCGGCGGTAGTTCTACGGCATCCCCCCCTGATTCAGCAAAGAGCTCAATCAAATAACGGATATTGGTGGCAGACAGGTCATAACGGGTCGGATGGGCAAGCACAGCGAAACCCTGACTGGCATGAATCACATCAATGGTTTCTTTAAGGCCCATGCCTTCAAACTTTACAAAGGCTTTTTTGCCTTCTTTCAGGAAACGGTCAAAGGCCTGTTGCGGACGACTGACAATATTTTTTTCGACTAGGGCTTTGGCAATATGAGTTCGGGTGACACGATCTGCTTCACCGTCGACTTGTGTAATCACATCAGGATAGATATCAAAATCAATACATTTTTCTAAGAGCTGACAAATCACTTTTGCCCGTTCGGCACGGACTTTTTTCTGCTGTTCCAGCATGGCTTTGATCGGCGCATCATCCTGCATATCCAAGGCCACTATATGTACACCATAGCTCTTTTTGGTATTCGGTCTAGACCACTGACTGGAAACTTCTACCCCAGAAATAATTTGAATATCATGTGCTTGAGCATAATTTTGGGCACGTGACAAAGCATCCATGCTGTCATGATCTGTGACGGCCAAAGTATGAATTTTTAAGTCCACCGCAGCCTGTACCAGTTGCTCCGGAGAGAAGGTACCATCGGAAATGAGTGTATGTGTGTGTAAATCGACACCGAACATGGTTTGTATTATGCTATCTGACCTATTTCATCATCGTACTGTAACATGAAAGCGTTGCTCGACTATCTTCCGATTATTATCTTCTTTTATTTTTATAAAACCACCGATCCTAAAGATAGTCATCACCCCCTATTACAACTGGTGGGAAGTGCTGGAAATACTGATCAAAATCATATCCTTGTTGCAACCTGTGCGCTGCTCATTTCAACCTTGGTGGTTTATGGCTGTCTGTTCTTTTTCCAGAAATTTAAATTGGAAAAAATGCAGTGGTTCATCGTGGGTATGTCCGTTATTTTTGGTGGAATCACCCTGATCTTTAGTGATGTGACCTACATTAAAATGAAGGCGATTATTATCAATATCGGGATTGGTTTGGGCTTTTTAGTCACTCCGTTATTCAATAAAGAACGTATGCCAATTATCCAGAAGCTCTTGGGCTCTTTACTCGAACTTAGCCCAAGAGGCTGGATCAAATTGAATTGGGCATGGTGTGGACAATTCTTTTTACTGGCTGCTTTGCATTTCTTCTTTGGTTTTGTCTATATGCAAGGAAAATATTGGGGTGAATTCACGGCTTTTGGCGATATTATCGTTTCTATGAGTTACCTAGCTGCTATACTGTTTTTCTTAAGAAAGCATTTTAAAACCACTGAATAGATTTTAAATCATCGAGCTACTGCCATGCCATATTTTGTGCTGACTTGTACTGATCGCGAAGGTACTTTGGAAAAACGTTTAGCAACTCGCCCGCAACATATTGAACGACTACAAAAGTTAGATGATGAAGGTCGTTTAATTGCAGCAGGTGCGCATCCTAAAGACCCAAATAATCCACAAGCAGGCTTTTTGGGCAGTACCATGATTGTTGAATTTGAAAATCGTGCAGCGCTAGATGCCTGGATTCAGGAAGAGCCTTTTTTAAAAGAAGGGATTTACTCAAATATCGAAGTAAAACCATTCAATAAAGCTTTTCCAAAAGGGTAAATCATGCAAGTTGTTGTAAAAAGTCTATTCGCATTATCTCTACTCAGTTCGACTGCATGGGCGGTTGAATCCCCTGCACCTGCTGCTCCAGCCACGGCTGCTGCAACAGCGCAAACCCAAGCCGCGGCCGTCCCCGCTACAGCCACGACAACAGCAGTAAAACCACTGACTGCTGAGCAAATTGCCAAAGCCAAACAGCAGCAAGATGCAAAAGTAAAGGCCATGATTCAAGATCAGGCCAGTCGTTTGAAACAACTTGAACACGCCAACCTCGAAGCGCTCTCTCAAAATCAAGAGTTGCAGTTAAAAAATGATAATTTAACGGTACAGGTTCAGGTGTTGCAAAGTGAACGCAGTGCACAAATGTTTTTATATGGTGCGATGACCCTTGCTGTCGGCGTGATTCTGGGTTTCTTGATTTCCAGCTATATTCACACTAAACGTCGTCGTCAGTGGTAAAACCGTCTGCTTTATTTATGTCTCACTCAGCAAAAATACAAACAGCCGAATTAGACTGGGAACTCATCGATGGCATCGAAGTTCCCATTTCTAAACAGTTCGGTGATGTCTACTTTTCTAAAGATAATGGTTTACTTGAAACACGGCACGTGTTTTTAAATGGCAATGACCTCACTGAACGTCTGTCGCAACTGAACGACTACCAATACTTTTGTGTGGGCGAAACGGGCTTTGGCACAGGTTTAAATATTCTAACCTTGTGGCAGCTTTGGCAGCAGATTCGTCCTGACAATCACAGCCATTTACATGTGGTCAGCGTCGAAAAATTCCCGTTGAGCAAAGTCGATCTGATCCGTGCACTGAATGTCTGGCCTGAGCTCAAACCATTCGCCGACCAACTGATTGCACAATACCCTTTGGCCATAGCAGGCTGTCATCGTTTAAGCTTTCCAGAAGAACGCTTTAGCATTGATTTATGGTTAGGTGATGCACAGGATATTTTTCCAACGATCCCCAAGACCCAAGCCGTAAATGCATGGTTCCTTGATGGCTTTGCGCCTTCATGTAATCCAGACATGTGGCAGGAAAATGTACTGAATCACATGGTCCGTTTATCCGACTATGGAACGACGTTTGCGTCCTTTAGTGTTGCGGGTGTACTAAAACGTGGACTCAAGCAACATGGTGTGCAAATTAGCCGCCCACGTGGTTTTGGTCATAAACGTGAAATGCTCAAAGCCATCTGGCTTGATCCTACGCACGTTAAAACTGAAGACTTGGATGCAGCATCAGAAATTAAGGTTCAATCTGAACGAGCACCAATGGCATCCCGTTCAAGACCTCGTCAGATTGCCATCATTGGCGCTGGGATCGCAGGTTTAAGCACAGCATGGGCCTTTGCTCAACGCGGCCATCAGGTCACGATCTACGAGCAAAATGAGCCACTTTCAGGTGCCTCGGGCAATCCTCTGGCTTTACTCAACCCCAAGCTGTGTCCAATTGAGCAAGCCCATGAACATCTGATGACCTTAAGCTGGCAACATGCCTTGAATTTCTATTCACGTTTCAAAGCATTTAGATCCATTCAAGTCCAGCAAATGGCTTTAAAAAATGCAGATGAATTGCTTGGCTTAGCGGAACAATATCCTGAAGCGGTGTTATCTGTACCAGATCAACAAGATGCACCCCCTGAAACAGATTATCCAAGCTTGACGCTTCATCAGGCAGGTGCAGTTTCTCCACAGCAACTGCGTGATGAAATATTGCAGCATCCGAATATTCAATGCATAAAAGCAAAAATTTCTCGCTTAAAAAGCACAGACAAGCAAACTGAGCTTTGGCAAGAACAGCAACTCATCGCAACAGCCGATGATGTGATTGTTTGTTGTGCCAAGCAAAGTGCTGAGCTATTTGAAAACTACCCCGTGTTAAAGCCGATTCGTGGACAGGTCAGTTGGGTTGAAAATCGCGAGCAAGCTTTAGCTCTAGATCAAGCCTATAGTTATGGCGGTTATTGTATGCAACTGGATGCTGCACAACTGCTCTTAGGTGCATCTTTTTATCCCAATCGAGACGATGTTGATGTCTTGGCAGAAGATCATGTGCATAACTATGAACTTATCCACAGCGTGTTCCCAGAATATGCGCAGCAGCTCCCTACGGTAGAACATTGGCAAGGTCGTGCGTCTGTGCGTGCACAAAGTCTAGATTATTTCCCTTTGGTTGGAAAAATACAAAATGATGGACAGATATTTACCTTTGCAGGCCTAGGTTCAAAGGGATTCTTGTTTGCGCCGTTGTGTAGCGAAGTATTGGCAGCCCTTGTTTTAGATGAGCTTTGTCCAATGCCTCAAAACCTGTTGGATAAGTTGAATCCTCAACGCTTTCAGAAGAAAGTAAAAGCCAAGAAGCCTTATTATTCTGGTTAAATATTTTTAATTTTAAAATAACTGAAATCTAGAATTTTGAATTGGCCAAAATACAGCTGTATTTTGGCCAATCTTTTGAGTGATTTAAGCACCTTGTTCTAAAGGCAAGCCCGCATCACGCGCTGCGCGTGTGCCACCCATCAATACAACATATTCACGAGAACCATCAATACCGTCTAAAAGCTCTGCTGCACGCGGTGCTTTGCTGCCACCACCACATAGAATATAAATCGGTTGATCCGCTGTAACTTGAGTCAAACTATCCGCAGTTATTTCAGTAATTGGACGATTCACCGCCCCTTTGACATGAGCCTCTGCATACGCTTTGGTATCTCGGACATCCCAGATGACTGCGCCTTCTGGGAACTCAAATGTTGTAATTTCTTGTTTACGGATCATTGTGCACTCCTTTGATGTAAACAACACTTGGCAAATGAAGAAAACCCCCTTAGCATCTCAAATATTCTTTCCCTTTGTAAAGGTCTAACCATGCCTTCTTTTGATATTGTTTCTGAATTAGAGTTATTTGAAGTCAATCATGCTGTGCAAAACACAGAAAAAGAGATTGCAACTCGTTTTGACTTCCGTGGACAAGACGTTTCAATTGAGTTAAATGAGAAAAATAAAGAAATCAAAATCTCAACTGAAAGTGATTTCCAGTGCGAACAAGTTTATACCATGCTTGAAAACCATTTTTATAAACGCAAGATTGATGTACAGGCTTTAGACCCACAAAAAGCCACAGCTTCAGGTAAAAACGTCGTCCAAGTGATCAAGCTCAAAGATGGACTTGACTCAGATACCGCAAAAAAAATTAATAAAGCCATTAAAGAAAGCGGCATCAAAGCGCAATCTTCTATTCAAGGAGACAAAATCCGTGTCACAGATAAAAAACGCGATACTTTGCAACAAATCATGAACTTTTTACGTGAACAACAATTTGGTCTGCCACTGCAATTTAATAATTTCAAAGATTAAGCAATAGGTTCACTATGGCAAAAGATAACCGCCTTTATAAGCTGGTTAAAACCACCTCTAAATTTCCAAAAGGCATCCGCAGCACACTCTGGAGCAAGGCGTTTGGTCGTGTGGTTCCGATGGTCGGAACGGCGAATATTCGCTATTTAGAAGTCGACAAAGACCACGTGACTGTGCGTATTGAAAACCAGCGCAATATGCAAAATCATATTAAGGGTGTTCATGCGGCAGCTATGGCATTACTCGGCGAGACTGCGACGGGTTTTTTAACAGGTTTACATGTCCCTGATGATCGCATCTTGTTGATCAAATCATTGCATGTCGATTATTTAAAAGTGGCTCAAGGTGGTTTAACCGCAACGGCAACATTGTCAGCAGAGCAACAACAGTTCATAGCGGACAATGAGAAAGGCGAGTTATTGATTCCTGTAACCGTACTAGATGATTCAGGCAATACCCCCATCCAATGCCAAATGCTTTGGGCTTGGTTGCCAAAGCGTAAAAAATAGCACTGAATTCCCTAACAATAAGGCCCAAAGTAATTTGGGCCTTATTGTTATCAAGCGGTTAAATAAATTTTTCAATCAACGGCATGAGCTGTTTCAAGTATTCGGCATCAATTTCATCAAATTGATTGAGTTCATCACTATCAATATCCAATACTCCGACGCACGTCCCATTTTTCATGATCGGCAGTACAATCTCCGACTTTGAGGCAGAGCTACAGGCAATATGTCCTGGGAACTGATCGACATCGGGTACAATAACGACTTGCTGTTGCTGCCACGCAGTCCCACATACGCCACGACCTTTAGCAATACGGGTACAGGCAATCGGGCCTTGAAATGGACCTAACACCAACTCATGCTCTTTGACCAGATAAAAACCAATCCAGAACCAGCCAAATTGCTGTTTTAACGCAGCGCAGATATTGGCGAGATTGGCAATTACATCGGTTTCATCTTCAATAATTGCTTGAATCTGTGGAAGGATACTTTGATATTGCTCAGCCTTATGGCCGTGCTGCAAAACTAATTCTTCAGCCATACATCATTCCAAATAAAAGAATATCGGCTTGCTCAACAAAACAAGAGCGAGCTGGCCTTGCAATAGATCAACTTGCGGCAAATGTCTGCTTGATCTCTTCTGAGATCAAACGTTTCTTACCATTTACATCAACTGCCACAAAGGTAAACACCCCTTCGGTAATCCGTATAGGTTCACGTGAATTATCGTGACTATTCCATACCTCAATTTGAACTTGCACCGAACTGCTACCGACTTTCAAAATCTTGGTATAACAGCTAATCACATTGCCGACCTTTACCGGTACAAGAAAAGTCATCTGATTGATCGCAATGGTGGCACAGCGGCCTTTACTAAAACGTTCAACATGAATCGCTCCTGCGAGATCCATCTGAGACACAATCCAGCCGCCAAAAACATCGCCACTCCAATTGGTATCAGCTGGCATGGCAATATTCTGTAGTGATAGAGTCCCTTCAGGATGAGTTGGGCGTTCGCTCATGTTAATGTCCTTGGTGTTGCTGTAATTGCTGATCTAGCCATTGCTGTAATTCAGGGCTACGCAATGCCCCGCTAATTCTTGCCAATTCAGTGGTTTTATTCATTAAGACCAAAGTCGGTATACTACGCACGTTAAATGCAGCACTTAAACGTGGATTGGCTTCAGTATCAATTTTGGCAAAAACCACATAAGGATTTTGCTTCGCCACCTGCGCAAAATGTGGTGCCATCATCTTACAGGGACCGCACCACTCTGCCCATAGATCGATCAATACCGGCAGGTCAGAGTTACTGATAAAGTTGCTAAAATTTTGTTCGTTTAATTCAATCGGGGCCTGCGTCAACAATGCTTGATGACATTGACCACAATTAGGATGAACTGCTAATTTTTCTTCGGGTACACGATTTTTTGCACCACATGATGCACAGACAATAATCATCTACATCACTCCAATATGTTGATGTAAAAATTCTAATTGGGTTGTGACTGCTTTTTCAAACCAAGAACCATGATAAATATCAAAATGTTTCATTTCCCATTCATAATAGCTCACAAATGGCGCAATATTGGTGGCAGCTTCACGACTTGATTCAATCGGAATCAGAGAGTCATGCTTGGCGGCGATAAATAAAACCGGGATATTAATTTTTCTTACAAACTGAATCGGACGATAACGCATGAGATTAAAGAACACCCGTGCAGGGACTTCTCCGCTCCAATAGTAGTCAGGGTTCACAATCGAGTGATAACCAAAATAACTATCTGACGTTGGCAAGAAACAGAGTCGATATTGATCGACCACAGGCAGGGTTTTTGGCGCTAAACCCATCTTGGAACCCATATAATCCTGACTAGAACGTTTTAATGCTTCAGGATAGCGCTGTAGCGGATAAAGCTTGGCTGTTTCAGCTCCATCCACATAGGGAACCTGCACCATCACCGCTTGAATATTTTTAAGATCAGTTGCCAAACTGAGTGCATATCCACCACTTAAAGATGATCCCCATAAAATAATGCGTCGACTATCAATTAACTTGCAGTTAGATGCGTATTGAACGATGGTCTTCCAGTCATCCAACTGTGCGTTCAGAGAAACCAACTCTCGAGGTTTACCCGTACTCCCGCCCCAATAACGATAATCAAATAAGATAACGGCATAACCCGCTTGTGCAAAACGCTGCGCATACTGGATAAGTTTGAATTGACGCAATCCTGCAAAGCCATGCGCCATAATAATCACTGCAGGTCTGATATTGGCTTTAGGAAGATAGAAGTCCGCAGCGATGGTTTCATCACCACTGGAAACATACAACGGCTCAACAGTGTAAGTATGCATGCGCGCTCCATTGCGTTATCTTTTACTTATCATCAGTTATTTAATTTAGACATTTAAACTCAAGATCGAGCTTAATGCTATGATAGAGCATAAAATGTTTTATTTGTTTTTGGAGTGACAAGATGACAGAGAATGTTGGTTTCGCAGGTCAAATCGGCCCTGAGCATATTGGGCAAGTCGTTGAAAAAGGTTTTAAATCGATTATTAATAACCGTCCTGATCTGGAAGGCGGCCCAGACCAACCCACCAGTGCGCAAATCGAAGAATCAGCGCGTAGTGCAGGTCTAGACTATGTTTATCAACCTATTGTTGCTGGGCAGATCACTGAGCTCGATGTCCGTACATTTGCCAATCATTATAATGAACTGCCAAAACCAATTCTGATGTTCTGCCGTACAGGTAACCGTTCAAATAATTTATATCAGATCGCTAAACAAATGGATTTACTTGACGATTAAATCCATTACATTTCATTACCTGATCAAAATAGTGAAATCCCTCTGTTTATAAGATGATGGTTCTTTTTCACGAGATAAAGAACCATGTCAAAACTCGCGCTTATCCTTTTATGTCTCTTCGCGGTTTCGGCTTGTAGCTCACTACAAGTTCGTCCGACTGCCTCCGTTAGTGTAGGTACAGCCCTATAAAAAACAGCACCGAAGTGCTGTTTTTTTAAATTGTGATTATCGCGTAAATCTAAACGTCGTCGTTTTATTTGGTGCTGTTACGGTTACAAGAATATTGTCGCCTGTATCACAACCTTTTAGTTGAACTGCGTATCTTGTAATACTGCTATTACTAAATGTAGAAGGTGTCATCAAATTCATCACTGAAGGAACTGGATTATTGCCACTAATAATTTCAGCCGAACATGATAAATTATTAGCATCAGTATTATCTTTAACCGAAACACTGATTGAAGTTCCTGAAGGCATTGGTACCGTTAACATACTAATGCCAAATAATTGGAAAACAAAATTATCTTTAACAATATCACCATTAATGCCAGAGTTTGCAACGAAAGTTGGTGTATCAGAAGCGAAAGAAAAAATCATTTGCTTACGTAAGGTCGTAGCAAGTTGATCATCACAGGTATAAGGGATATTTGGTTGGTCAATTGAAGATGCGGCACAAGTATCAGTAGTATATGGGGTCGTAACTCGTTTATAGAGGAATTCTCCATTGTTACTATCGTAAATAGCATTTTCATTATCATCGCGGAAAAAGTTACCAATATTACTAACGAGGGTATCAACACCGCCTGCACTGATCGGTGTATAAACACCATCCCCATCTTGATCAAGATATGACTTATCCCCTTCAGCATAAGCAAGTACAGTTACACGCCCATTGGCAGGCCGAGGATTTTGTGTTCTCAACGTCACACTACATTGACCATCGACGGTTTTACAGCTACCGTCAATTTTACCGCCTTCTGCCACAAAATTGACGACTGTTCCATCTGGGACACTGTTCGAGTTACGATCTGCCAACATTGCAGTAACCGTTGCGGTATCACCATCTTTATCCGTTTGTAAAGATTGCTTGCTTGCTGACAAACTAAAACTGTTTTGAGTCGCTCGCCCCGTTGTTACTGTTACATTTTTAGATAATGCACTTAAACCATTAGGTAGAGTTGCTTTAATTTCTACTGGGCCAGGAATATTACCAGGATATAATGTTACAGTAACTTTACCAGAGCTATCACTCTTAACGGTTTGAGCCGTACGATTACCTAAACTAATAAAACTTAAATCTGTAGGCGCTTTCTCTAAACTCAATGTAATATTTTGATTTTTAAGTACTGTACCATTTGAATAAACTGTGAATTCAATTTGACCAGACGAAGATGAACCACTTGTATTAATTCCTAACTGAACAGAATCTTTTGTCGTATATACGACAGAGGTTGCAACTGCTTGTGCGATCGACACCGATGTTGTATTTGATGCCCCTGTAGTTGTTGTCGCTATAATTTTTTGATTACCATCACACAAGTTACCTTTTGAATCGAATGCATAATAGGTTGTTGCTACATTTCCTTGATTTGAAGAAGTTACACTACCGTTGCTAAAGCTACCACAATCAGCTGTAAAGTTTACCGCGATATTATTCTGATAATTTCCCTTAGAATCCTGAGTCACTAGACTCACCAATGTTGATCCGCCAGACTCTAAACTCGTACTTGCGGCAACCATATTCGTCAGTGCAATGTCCTGTTTAGAAAAAACTAAATTCCGTGTTGTAGCAGCAGAAGTCACATTATTATAACTAGCGGTTGCACTCAAGGCATACACACCTGTTACCGTTGCGTTAGTAGGTAAAATGGATATGCTAGCAACACCGTCTGCATTTGTCAGTGCTGTAGCATTAGATGTACCAAAAGTCATATTATCGCCAGTGAAAGTTACAACAGCACCACTGATCGCTTTACCACTTCCATCTTTCACAACAACTTGTGCGGTTACACCTTGATTTGTAATAGTTGTCGCAACATTGCCATTTGAGTCAGTTAAAGAAATATTACCAACATTCACTGCTGTGATCGGTGTCTGACCATTTCCACCGGATGTATTTCCACTGCTATCATTTGAACCATAATAACCGCCCCCACCTCCACCACAACTCGCTAATAATATAGAAACAGCAATTGCAGACAACTTTAAGGTAAGTTGTTTTTTATTCATAATCATTCCTTTTAACCCCGATCAAATCCCCAAATGGAATTAGATTTTCATTATAAAAATACGTCTAATGTAACCATAATATAGATTTTGTGTAAATAAAGTTTATCTTCAAGTAAAGGATATTAAAGTGAACCCTATCAAACTATTTTATTAAATCGAGATATTTTCTATAACTTTTAACAAATAAATAATGAATAAAATAAGTTGAGAACCAAACTGAATTTGAGCATACAAAACGAGTCACCTACTTATAATACTTTTTTCTTATTCTTTCCTTTTTTCCCACACATAAAAAAACACCCCCTAACATTAGTTAGGGGGTGTTTA
>NZ_BBTF01000049.1:0-24822 GCF_000876115.1 Acinetobacter sp. NBRC 110496 | reverse complement strand
CAACGACGATCATAGCCATGATGGCGGTGCGGGTGCCAATGACAACGATACCGATTCAGCTTGGGTTGATGTACTCACGCCTTGGGCTGGTGAAGGCTATGGTGCACGTTTTTTACCGCGTATTGGTGAAATCGTGGTGATTGACTTCTTTGATGGCAATATTGACCGTCCATTTGTAGTGGGACGTATCCATGAAGGCCAGCGTAGCCCGACCAAGTTTGACCATACAGGCAAACTGCCTGACACCAAGAAACTGGCAGGGATCAAGTCCAAAGAATATCAAGGTGAAGGCTTTAACCAACTGCGCTTTGATGACACCACAGGTCAGATCAGCGCCCAGTTGCAAAGCAGTCATGCAGCCAGTCAACTGAACCTCGGTAAACTGAGTCATCCGAAAGACAAGGCCGAAAGTGAAGATCGGGGTGAAGGCTTTGAACTGCGCACCGACCAGTGGGGTGCAGTCCGTGCAGGCGAGGGTTTACTACTTTCCACGCATAAACAGGATCAAGCTCAGGGTGAACACCTTGATGCCCAACCTGCCAAGCAACAGCTTGAAGGCAACCAAAGCAATGCCAAAGCCTTAAGTGAAGTGGCTAAGAACCAGCAGACCGATGAGATTGAATCCGTTGATCAACTGAAAGAATTCGCTGAACAGATTCAAGAGAAAATTGCGCAATTTAAAAAATCACTATTATTGCTGAACTCACCTGCGGGTATTGGCCTAAGTAGCAATGAAGATATTCATCTCTCTGCGGATGGACAGATTAACCAGTTTGCAGGCGATAGTATCAATCTAAGTACACAAAAAAACCTGATTACACATGCGCAAAACAGAATCAGTGTGTTTGCCGCGCAGAATGGGATTAAGCAGGTGGCTGCCAAAGGTAAGTTTGAAGTTCAGGCACAATCGGATGGTATGGATTTACTTGCCAAGCAAGGTATTCAAATTATCTCGACCGAAGATCGGATCGAGATTACCAGTCCTAAAGAAATTTTAATTACGACTAAAGACGCTCAAATTAAAATTAATGGTTCAGGTATTTTTCCTGTGACCAGTGGCAAGTTTGAGGTGAAGGCAGGGCAGCATTTGTTTAAGTCTGGTGAACAAGTTGTTAGCCACTTTCCAATATTACCCGAAAGTAAGGGGCTATTTAATCTAAGTGTTCAATTGATTGATAATCAAAATACACCGTATAAAAATAAAGCATATTTCGCAATATCAGAATCAGGCAAGCAATTTGAAGGCGTTACTGATGAAAGTGGATACACTCAACGAATATATACCGAGAAAGAAGAACAAATATCTTTCCATCTTTTAGGCAATCATGATTATCCAGATCCTGTGCCAGACGAGGAAGACACAGAATGAGCACATGCTATGTACAATTGAGATTGAGAGGGTTAGGTGATTATACTAACTTTTCATTTTCTGCAATATTTACCGCACAAGATACTGGTAGACAGTTTGAAACCAATAAATTGAAGATCAACCCTTCAGGTATATCTGTTGAGGCAAATTTCCCTCTGCAAAAAAATGAGAACCCGAAAAACTGTACTGTTCGAATTAATGTTTATCTGCCAACTGGAAGATTGTTAGAGCCTCAGCCCTTTGTTGGCATTACGTACACGAAAGAGTCAGGCAGTAGCGTAAAGCATACAGTACATGAAGTTAAACTAGTTACTCATCATACTAGCCAAGAAAAAGATCACAGTATTGATAAAATTGCAGTTAATCGTTCGGTACATCCTCCAGAAGGGTTATACACAGTCGCTTATTACAATGCAGCTATTAATGCCTCTGCAGCAAAGTACGGTGTAGACCCTATGACGATTGGCTCAATCGTTTTTCAGGAAAAATTTTATTCTTCTGCTGCTATTGCTAAGAACTATGTGGCTTACGCTAAAGATAAGTTCGGTGTTAAACCACACAGAAGTTATGGCTTGGGTGAAATGCAACTAGGCTTGGCGGCCAAACTGCTTGGCTTTCCAGAAAGTGATCCAAACAGACTCAGAAAAACATTTGATCTCATAACAAATGATCCTCAAGTTGCAACTGATATGGTTGCCAAAAATATCCAATTAAAGCAATTAAAGTTAGGGCGTCAGCTCACCCCGAGAGAAGCAACCATTTTGCACAATGCAGGGGAGAGTGGTCTGGATTCTTTTTTGGACCCAGCAGAAGATAAGACAAATTTTGAAAATCCTAAAAAAGTCTATAATCGCTCAAGAAATTGGCAGGAATCAATCAGGCAAGCTTTACGAGGAGTCATTTACTCTAAGCCAGACAGTTGCCCAGCTTGTACTGCGACTCCACGCACATTACATAAATATTGGACACCTGGTGAGGGCTACTCAGGACTATGAAAAATTTAACATTAAAACATTACTTAGCGCTTATTCTGATTCTTTCAGGTATCTTGGCTATTTGTTTTGAATCTCTTACAAAAGGTTTTGTCACTTACTTGCCTTATGGCGGGGGGGAATTTGTCTATTTGAGGGAAATGGAAGGCTCAAACGAAGACGAAAGCGTACTCCTTTGGTTCTTCGGTATCGTAAGCGTTATTCTTGGTACTATAATGTTCTTTGTGAAGAATATTACATATGTTCTGAGAATTGGCTTTTTTGCTTATGTATTCCTGTTCTTATGTGCACTTATGACCGATAGCGATCCTTTAAACCAACTCATTATCAATACAGTTAAGTTTGATCATAATATCTACTTAATTTTATGGTGTATTTTTTTAGCTCTTTATACTGTAGTTTTTACAATATTAAATATGAGAAATGGCTGATTTTTGATAGTAGTTATTTTGAAAATGATCCTCCCTATGTAGTTGGACGGATTCACGAAGCACATCGTAGTCCAACCAAATTCGACAACGCAGGCAAGCTGCCAGACACAAAAAAACTGGCAGAGATCAAATCGAAAGAATATTAAGGTGAAGGTTTTGAACTGCGTACCGACCAATGGGGAGCTGTACGTGCAGGCGAAGGTTTATTGCTTTCCACACATAAACAAGATCAGGCGCAAGGTGAACACCTTGATGCCCAACCTGCTAAACAGCAGCTAGAAGGCAATCAAAGCAATGCCAAGGCACTGAGCGAAGTTGCCAAGAATCAGCAAACCGATGAAATAGAATCGTTGGATCAACTGAAAGAGTTTGCGGAGCAAATTCAAGAAAAAATCGCCCAGTTTAAAAAATCATTGCTATTGCTGAATTCACCAGCAGGGATTGGCCTAAGTAGCAATGAAGATATTCATCTCTCTGCGGATGGACAGATTAACCAGTTTGCAGGCGACAGTATCAATCTAAGCACGCAGAAGAACCTGATTACGCATGCCCAAAACAGAATCAGTGTATTCGCTGCGCAGAATGGCATTAAGCAGGTTGCCGCGAAAGGCAAGTTTGAAGTTCAGGCACAATCGGATGGTATGGATTTACTTGCCAAGCAAGGTATTCAAATTATCTCGACCGAAGATCGGATCGAGATTACCAGTCCTAAAGAAATTTTAATTACGACTAAAGACGCTCAAATTAAAATTAATGGTTCAGGTATTTTTCCTGTGGCCAGTGGCAAGTTTGAGGTGAAGGCAGGGCAGCATTTGTTTATGGGTGGTGAAAATGTTCATGCAACCATTCCGTTAATGCCTAAATTGGGGCTGCACAAAATACAGTTTGAATTGAGGGATACTGAAACCCAAGAACTGCTACCTTTCACTTCTTACATGTTAATGAATGATCAAGGACATGTGAGCTATGGAAAAACAGATGCGAATAGTTTGACTCAGGCATTTGTCACGGACAAGCAAGAGAATTACTATCTCCATGCAATTAATGACAAAATAAAGAAATTGGATAATTAAGATGGCGAAGTATCCTCAACCTAAGATTACACAAGCCGTATTAACGAATGTTCCAAAACATATCGCTTTGCCACGTTTGACCTATGTGATTACAGCAAAAACATCTGAAGCTAAGTCTACCTATGTATCTAAACTGACATCTTTTAATAAGTTTATGAAAACTCATAAAATTGAGGTTAACTATGATACAGCAGTTGTTCAAGTAGATATTTTCTTAGATGGTAAATGGTATCAAGGGGCAATACTCCCACATTTAGCACAAGCTGAAAGCGGAAAGTTTACAGAGATCAAGTTTAAGTACCATCAAGCACAAAGTTCCCCTATTGAAGAAAATAAAATCCAAAAAGTTTATATAAAAGAAGGTGTCGAAGTTGGTTGGCTGCTGATTCGGGAGGACGAGACCGTTGATGCATTGTTAAAACGCATCTATGTATACCCGCCTACGACAAAAGAGTTTTCGATTTTTAAAAATAACAATGCCCATTTGTCAGAGTTATCAAGCAATGGACCAATGACTGTGCTTAAGCCTTGTCAGGTGGTCATTTTGTCGAATAAATATGCTGAGGATCCAAAGTTAAATGAATATAAGAGTTTGGCGAGCAGTGTTGAAGAGAAATTAAATTTATTAAGAAAATCATCAAATTTTGATGCGGCATTTTTTGCAGAAAATTATGAACTTTTATACGACTATTGGTCACATGCTACTGAAGTGGCATTAGCCAATGTAAGTGACCGAAAGAAAGTCGCCACAGTAGACGAGTTTAAAAAGGAATACTGTCAAGGTGATAGTAATCTACTTGATCAAGTTGCAGAAAAAACGGGACAAATTGTAGATAGTGCCGAACAAAAAAGTGAACGAGATAAAAAACTTAAAAAAAATGAACTTCAAGTGATGAAAGAAAAATCACTGGAAAAAGTGATAAAGAGCAATGATGCGATTATGGCTGTTTATCAAAGTGAACAGCTAATGAAATCTAAATATGCGAATCCTAAGCATTATTCAGATTTTAAGAAAAAATATGCCTCACTTTATAGTCAATTGGGTACTGCGCTAAAAGATATGCATGTTATAGAGCCTCAAACTCAAATCCCGTTAATGAAAAAATATATGAAGACAGATTCTCTTATACGTTCAGAAGCTGTCAGAGGTGGTTTGAAGCATTACGATAAAATGATCGTTGATTTAGGGAAAATTAGCATCGGTTTAAGAATGGGTAAGCAATTGGTGGTTGGTTTAGGTGCTGCAATTTTCTTTAAAAATACAATGGATGCCTATAACACGGGTGATATGGAACTCACAAAGAAAGTAGCCTTGATTGAAGGTAGTAAGATTGCTAGTGGCATTATGGGAGGAGCTGCTGGTAACTTTGGAGGAAAAGTGGCCGCAAGGGGATTAATTTATATTATTGGTACTGTGGCGGGGGCAGTTGGATATACAATATCCCTACCTGTTTCCTTGACTATTACAGCTGTTGTTATTGGTGCAGGTGTAATTGGTGGTGGTAAATATGGTGCAGATTTTGCTGAGGATGAACTCAAGAAAAGGACGGGGGTATGCTAATGGAAAATCAATTAGTTGATTTTTATGGTAGCGTTTTAATTAGCTTGCTTGTTATTGGCTTAATTCTACTTTTATATACATATATATATAACCTATTATTTATAAAGAAAAATAGTAAAGAACTTTCTGAAAAAATATATGGTATTGAAGAGTATTTAGATGAGGTAGGAATATCTTTTGAAAAGGTACTACAACTTAATTTTATAATCTCCATGATGTGGTTTTCATATTTTATAACATACAAACATTATGAAAAGATGCCGTATTTTGCAAAACGTGGAGAAAAAAGTCCAAGCTTGTATCCAAATCTGTATCAGGATAATGTTATTTATTTATGTGAAAAATTTAAAAAACAAATTATTATAATTGAGATCTTGTCTTTGTTTGTTTTTATCTTTGGAATCGCATTTTTTTTCTATGAGTCTATTGCTGATTTTCTAATATATTTAGGTTTTTAATATGTTTTAAAATAAGTTGGCTATACATATCTTTACCTGTTTCGTTCACAATTACTGCCGTTGTAGTGGGGACAGGTATTATTGTTGGTGGTAAATATGGTAGTGAGCTATTCGAAGATTGGCAAAAGCAAAAAACAGGAATCTGTGAATGAATGATAAACTATTTAATTATGGATATTGGATTGCTTTTGGTTCAATGGGTTTAGTTCTTTCTTTGATGTTAATTATATATATAATTACATTTTCATAAAGAAAAATAGTAAGGAACTTTTTGAAAGAATCTATGGTATTGAAGATTATTTAGATGAGGTGGGAGTTTCTTTTGAAATGTATTGGTAAACTTCTATTTAATGATGAAAAATATATAGAAAAATTTAGTTTGGAGGGGGTTTTTATATTTACTTCTAGTTTTTCAAGGATTTTGTTTCATATTTTATCGAAATCAAGATTCTTAAGAAAGAAAAAATGTTCTTTTTTAGAGAATGAGAAAATAGTCCTACGTATCTTTATCCAAATTTTAATTTTAATAATGCTATTAAATTAATTGAAAATTTTCCTAAGAGGATGTTTTTTAATTTTTTCTTCTTTTTGTATTGTTTTCTCTATATCTTTGCTTTAATTTTTTTTAGAGAAGTATTAGGTTTAGGGAGATATTGAAATTTAAGTTAGTGAGTTAGATACTACAGAACCCTGTACTAAGTGTGCTATCTTATTTGGTAATGGCCCATAAGTTAGTAAAAACTATCAAATACTTGATTGGATTGAAAGTGGTGATTTTCTATTAAACTTTGGAATTAATGATGAAATTTCGTATCTTATTAATACTTTTTGTTGTTTTTACATTAGCATGTAGCGAGGGTAACCAGAATAATAAACCTGAGACTTTAACTAAAGACTACAAACAAATTTCCGATTTCAAGTCAAAGAATGATTTAGAAAGGGCAGCAAAAGCGAATGATCCAGAAGCATTATTTGTATTGGGGTCTATGTTTACTACAGGTGAAGGTGCTGATTTTAATCAGGAGAAAGCTTTTGAGTTATTTGAAAAATCTGCCAAGTTAGGTTCTTCTAATGCAATGTTACAACTAGGCTTGATCTATCGTAATGGTAATGAGGCTGTAAAAAAAGATGATCAAAAAGCTTTGATGTGGTTTAAAGAAGGGGCTAAAAATGGAAATCCTTCTGCAATTCATAATGTCGGATTGGCCTATTATAAAGGTTTAAGTGTAAAAGAAGATAAAGCTAAAGCATTTAAATATTTTATTCAATCAGCTCAATTAGGTCTATTACAGTCCCAAACTATTGTGGCATCTCAATTATATAATGGTGATGGCATCGTTAAAAATGTTAAGGAGTCTTTTAAATGGTCATTAAAAGCAGCAGAGCAAGGTGATGTAGAATCACAAAATGATGTAGGGCTTTCTTATGAGTTAGGAGAAGGGGTTCAAAAAGATCCAGTTCAAGCGCTCACTTGGTTTAAGCGTGCAGCAGAAAATGGACAGATTGAAGCTCAATATAATACTGCACTTAAATATTATAATGGTGCGGGTGTTGAACAAAATTTAGATGAAGCCGTTAAATATGCAGAAATGGCGGCTAATAATGGAAGTAATTCTGCCATAAAATTAATTTATTCTATTTATGCCAATGAAAGTAGTTTGAAGTATAATCCAGAAAAAGCACAATATTGGAAGTCTAAAATTTAATATCTTAATCTTGTTGAAAAGAAAACCTATTAAAATTAATGGGTTTAAAATTTATCTTTTCCTTAAAGGTATAATTTGAGCGGGAGTGGAGATGAGTTGCTGTTACTTAGGAGGATTTATTGCTGGTATAGTGGTTGGAACTTCAGGAGCTGGTGCTATTGTAATTATTGCTATTGCTGCTTATTACGGCGGAAAACAAAGTAGTGATTTAATACAAGAGAAAGCCTCAAGATATTTAGAGATTTGTAAATGATCAGTTTGGAAAATATACCAACAGCAGATGTTGTTTTTTTTAGTTTAATTATTTTTGGAGGACTATATACAGTTTTTTTCTATGCCATGGTTGGATACTTTATTAGAAAAAATAGAGATGATTTTTCTGAAAAATTGTTTGGAGATAAAGAATATAATTTAAGTATAGATTTTGAAAAAAAATTTATAATATCCACTACATTTGGTCGTTTATATATTTTTTATTTGCTCGAAGTAGTTTTGATGAGACGTGATTGTATACATGTTTTTAAAAGAAATGTAAATTATATTTTTCCGAATTTAACAAATGAAATTTTTATTTTAGTAATAAGAGAAAATAAATTTTTCTTAAACTTTATTTTGGCTTATTTTATTTTTTGTGTATCTTTTTTCACATATCTTTTTTTAGTTTATTAAAAAAAGAAATTTTATGTCTGTGGGGCGATAGAAAACAGGATGTTCATTAAATGAATTTTTTGAATGAGCTAAATTTTGGTGAAAAAATATTCTTTTTATCATTGGTGTTTAATATTATTTTATTATTATTTTATTATTATTTTATTATTATTTTTCTAAAAAAATGATTTTTGATAATAAAGAATGTATTGGTAAACTTCTATTTAATGATGAAAAATATATAGAAAAATTTAGTTTGGAGGAGATTTTTATATTTACTTCTAGTTTTGCAAGGATTTTTGTTTCATATTTTATCGAAATCAAGATTCTTAAGAAAGAAAAAATGTTATTTTTTAGAGAAGGAGAAAATAGTCCTACGTATCTTTATCCAAGTTTAAATTTTAATAATGCTATTAAATTAATTGAAAATTTTCCTAAGTGGGTGTTTTTTAATTTCTTCTTCTTTTTGTATTGTTTGCTCTATATCTTTGCTTTAATTTTTTTTAGAGAGGTATTAGGTTTAGGGAGATATTGAAATGTTATAAGCTCAGTTATGCTCTTTTGGCTGTAATTCAATTATTGATAATTTTATCTATCTAAAAGGATATTCCATACTTGTCTGAGCTTAATCCTGTTCCATTAAACACACTCCGTAAAGACCGACTTTATAGTTTAAGCGTTGTTTGTCTGCATGAATTTCTTCATTTTCTTATGAGGTTAAACAAGGACGTACAACAATGAAAAAAGCACTATTTCTCTTGGGTTCAATGGGTATCTTGGCAAATACGCCAGTCTTGGCCGCCGATTTCAGTATCGGTGATCCGAAAACACAAGCGGGTGAACTGAAACTGACAGGCGCAATCCGTACCCGCTATATCCATAAAGACTATATTGTCGAAGCCAATGAAGGCTCCAAAAATGATGACTGGCGGCTGGCAGATATCAAAGCGGTACTCAGTTATGAAAACCCAGACTGGATTGCATCGATGGATGTGCGTTGTTATCAATATGACCGCTTATGTGATGCACTCTTTTTAAAAGATGCTTGGGCAGGTTACAAATTTTCGGATCAGCAACGACTGACAGTCGGTTTTCAATCGGTTGATTTTGGCTTTGGACGACTCTGGGGCAATAGCTATTATGAAACTTTGCTGAATACCGTTGGACTGGAAGACATTCAAAACCTTGGAGTGAAATATCAGTTTAAGGACAATCTGTATAATTTCATTCTTGGTTTTTATCCAACCGATGGTGGCAATTACAAAGGTACCTCCAAGGATTCCAGTCGCTATAGCGGTAACTTTGTGAGGGCAGATGATCTGACTCAAGGCACCGATATAGATGAAAAGAATATGTGGGTGACGCGCTTATCCCGAAAGTTTGAGCTCGATCAATCCCAGAACTTCTCTACGGAAATTGGTGGTTCTTATTGGTATTCGGAATTGGAAAATAATCGTACCAACCAAGATGGGCATCGTAGTACATGGAGTATCTTTAGCACTACCAATTATCAGGCATGGCAATGGTTGTTCTTGGCAGGAGAGCAGAATATTAAAAATGCAGATGATCTTTTACCGAAAAGTTCGACCATTGGCGCATTTGATTATCCTTATCAGGTGGCGAACAAAGGCAAATATATGGCCAATGAAATTAACTACACCTTTGCCAAACCTTTCCATCAGTTAGAAAATATTAAACCTTATGTGTCATATAGCCGTTTTTATAAAGATGAATCAGGCTATCAAGATTCAGATCGCTTAATCGCAGGCCTATATTTTAACTATAAAAAAGTCGGCATACAGGGCGAATATATCTGGAGCCGTAATGACCCAATGACGGGTAGTGGCGCAGATGGACTGGCGCAAGGGGACAGCAATCAATGGAATAAACTGTTTTATTTATCGTTGGGTTATTACTTCTAAACTCAGCACTGAAAATGAGCTAGTCTGTTTGAGATAGACTGGCTTTTTTGTTTAGGCAATTCTTAGAATCAAAGCCCCAATTAAAATGAGACATGAGGAGATAATCCGTACCGCATTGATGCGTTCTTTTAGAATAAAGATCGAGATCAGCGTGGCAAATAGAATTGAGGTTTCCCGAAGTGCTGCCACAACGGCAACAGGCGCAAGGGTCATAGCCCATAGCGCCAAACCATAAGAGAAAAATGAACCGATGCCACCAATTAAGCCCAAATGCCAATTACGACGGAAATATGCACCCATCTGACGATATTGCATTCTCAATGCAAACATAAAAAAGATCAGACCAGACAGCACGAAACTCCACAGGATATAAGCAATTGGCGAACCAGACAGGCGAATCCCATGACCATCCAGCAAGGTATAGCCTGCAATCAGGAGGGCATTCAGCAAAGCCAGACCAATACCTTTACGTCCCGTTTGGGGAGCAGCCAAGATCATGGATAAGATCCCGACGGAAATGGTGACGATGCCGAGCCATGCATTGAACTGTAGTTTTTCATGCAGCAAAAATGTACCTAGAATTGCCACAATCAGCGGCGCTGTGCCACGCATTAAGGGATAGGTCAGCCCCATATCGGCAACGCGATAGATTTTAGCCACCAGTCCAAAATAGAAAATTTGTATGGTGGTAGACGCCAGAATATAAGGCCAGCTGTCGCTGTGCGGCATTGGAAAGAAGGGCAAGAGCAGCGCTGCTAAAACTGCCGCGGATGCGGTGACCAGTACCGTAGTTAGAAACTTATTTGTGCCTGCTTTTACAATGGCATTCCATGTAGCATGGCATACCGCTGCGATTAAAATAAGGACAAATATTGCCGTGCTCATAAGCTGCCTGTTAATTCATGATCTTGCTAATGTGCATGATATGGTTGAAAAAAGAAAGCAGGCAGCTGATTGCGATTATAGAAATACTTTCTCCGTATTCGGATTGATTGACTCAATGGGCTGGATCAACTGACCTCGAGTCAGATTTTGAACATGCTGTAAGCGGTTGATCAGTTCATTCTGAATAAACAGGATACAGGTCTGTAATTTAGACGAGCTTTTTAAGCGCGAAGGATACACTGCCCAAACATCGGCATCTTGCCAGTATTCAGGCAAGATATGCTGCAATTCACCGCTAATCAGTTCATCGGCGACATCCCAGATTGAACGTAAGATAATGCCATGTCCTTCAATGGCCAGTTGATGAATAATCTCGCCATTATTGGAGATAAAGCGCGGTGTGACATGCACCGACCGATCTTCCGAAGGATGACGTAATTTCCATAACACAGAGGATTGATCGCGTTCACTGATGGTCAGGCAATCGTGGTTACGTAAATCCTCCAGACTTTCAGGCATGCCATGTTTTAACAGATAACTGGGTGCTGCACAGAAAATCCGAAAATTTGAGACCATTTTTTTCGCGATCATATTGGGGGCAATGTCGTTGCCAATGCGAATATCCAGATCAATGCTGTGTTGAATCAGGTCCTTGGTGTTGTCGATGGTATCAAATTGAATTTCCAGTTTGGGGTACATGGTCATCAATTTAGACAGAATAGGCGCAACATGTTTACGGCCAAAACCGAAGCTGCTGACAATATCGAGATGACCTGTGGGTGTGCTTAAGGGATTATTCACCAGCTCACTGATTTCATCAAATTCATCCAGAATATTCGAAACCCGATCCAGAATCAGTTTGCCATCTTCAGTCAAACTGACATGACGGGTACTGCGATGAAACAGCTTGCAGTTCAGGTTGGTTTCTAAAATGTTGATGCGTTTACTGATAAATGCAGGTGAAGCACCCAGCTCCTCAGCTGAATCGACAAAACTCTTGCGTTTTGCGACTGTGCAAAAAACCTTTAAATCCGATAGGTTAGGTAGATTATTCACGATCCGTGTCCATTGGGGTGATAGTTTTCTTATTGATCATTGTTGCTGAAAACAGCATGTTTACAGCTAAGGATATTAACCAAAGGTGTAAGGGTGCGTTATGGCAAAAAAGTATAAAGTTGCCACGATTGCGGGTGATGGGATTGGTTTAGAAGTTCTACCAGAAGGCATCAAGGTTGTAAAGGCAGCAGCAGACAAATATGGCATTCAACTTCAAATGGATAGCTTCGATTGGGCCAGCTGTGATTACTACCTTGAACACGGCAAAATGATGCCGGATAACTGGTTTGAGGTTCTGCAGGAATATGATGCCATCTTCTTTGGTGCGGTGGGATGGCCTGAAAAGGTGCCTGATCACATTTCACTGTGGGGGTCATTGCTGCAGTTCCGTCGTCGTTTTGATCAGTATGTGAATTTACGGCCTGTTCGGTTAATGCCTGGGGTGAAATGTCCACTGGCTGGCAAACAACCCGGCGATATCGATTTTTATGTGGTGCGTGAAAACAGCGAAGGTGAATACTCTGCCATTGGTGGTAAAGCTTTTGAAGGCACCGATCGCGAGTTTGTGTTGCAGGAAGCAGTGTTTACCCGTCATGGCGTCGATCGTATTTTGAAATATGCCTTTGAATTTGCGGATCAGCGTGAGGCTAAAAAAATCACGGCTGCAACCAAATCCAACGGTATTGCGGTGAGCATGCCGTACTGGGATGAACGTGTCGATGCAATGGCAAAAAATTATCCGCAGATCAAGGCTGATAAGCAGCATGTTGATATTTTAGCAGCACGTTTTGTCTTGCAGCCTGAGCGTTTTGATGTGGTGGTAGCGTCGAATTTATTCGGAGATATCTTGTCGGATTTAGGACCTGCCTGTACTGGCACTATTGGTTTGGCGGCTTCGGCAAACTTAAACCCTGAACGTAAGTTTCCTTCGCTATTTGAACCTGTACATGGTTCAGCACCTGATATTTACGGACAACAGATTGCCAATCCGATTGCGGCGATCTGGTCGGGTGCCATGATGCTGGATTTCTTGGCAGATGGAGATGAGCAGGTGATTCAGGCAGGACAGGAAATCATGCAGGCAATTGAACATGTCTTGGTACATGGTCCAAAAACGCCTGATGTCGGTGGTACTGCCAAGACCTATGAAGTGGGCGATGCGATTGCCTCCTGTGTGACTGAGCAGAAAATGGATTTATTCGCGATGGAGTAAGTATCTCTTAGGGAATAGTCACTATCCGAGATGGATTGAATAGATATGGATAATCAAATTACAAAACCTTATACAGATAAGACGCTTGCGATCACCAGTCTTGCCGTTGTGTTTACATCGGTAGCTGGTCTGGCAATCTACTCATCTGAATCAATACAACTGGCTGCAAAATGGATGCAGTGGACCACTTCGATGTTCACCACGCCAGTCCTGTTATTTGCTTTTTTATCAATTATTTTTACCTTTGGTTTGGCCTTTAGTAAATACGGCAAAATCAAGCTGGGTGAGGGCAAACCGCAATACAGCACCATGTCATGGATTTTCATGTTCATTTTGTCAGGGATTGGGTCTTCCACCTTGTACTGGGGCTTTTTAGACTGGGCTTATTATTATCAAACTCCTGGGTTAAATTTAGCGCCTGAATCGGCAGAAGCACTGAAATACAGTGTGGCCTATTCCTTCTTTCACTCTGGTCTAAGCGCATGGTCGATCTATGCCTTGGCATCGATTTCATTGTGCTACAGCTACCATGTCAGAAAGAATAAAGGGCTGAGTCTGGCATCTGTGATTGAAGCGGTGACGGGCTTTAAAGCTACAGGCCCAGTTGGTCGTGTGGTTGATCTGATGTTCTTGCTGTGTATGTTTGGTGCCTTGACCATTTCACTGGTACTGACTGCGGTGACCTTTACCAACATTCTGTCGCAGCTCACGGGTATTCCCAATACCTTCATGACCAAAGTCATCATCATCTTGGCGGTATCCATCTTATTCGCACTGAGCTCTTATGTTGGAATGGATAAAGGGATGCAGCGTTTAAGCCATATGGTGTGTTTGGGCGTGGTGTTGTTTGCGATCTATGTGCTGTGCTTTGGGCCAACCCAGTTCATTATGAATAATTCATTGATGAGTTTTGGTCTGATGGCGACCAACTTTGTCGATATGAGTTTATTTACCGACCCGATGGGCGATGGAAAGTTCACCCGTGAATGGACCGTATTCTATTGGTTGTGGTGGATTTCTTATGCACCGGGCGTGGCTTTGTTTGTGACCCGTGTATCTAAAGGTCGCACCATTAAAGAAGTGATTCTTGCCATGGTCATCGGCGGTAGCGTTGGTTTATGGTTCATCTTCGGTGTGTTTGAGAACTACAGTGTCTATAGTTTTATTCACGGCATGGTCAATGTACCGCAAGTTTTGAGTCAGCAAGGTGGTGAAGTAGCGATTGGTCAACTGCTGGGTTTGTTGCCCGCAGGCAAGCTGATGATGTGGTTATTCCTTGGCATTATGGTGATTTTCCTCGCAGCACATATGGATGCAGTGGGCTATGCGGTCTCTGCCACTTGTACCCGAGGTCTGCGTGAAGGGCAAGACCCGTCACCGAATGCACGTTTATTCTGGTGTCTGATGTTAACCCTAGTGCCGATTGCGATGATTTTCTCTAAAGCGCCATTAGATACCATGAAAACCGCCACCATTGTGACTGCCTTGCCATTTATTGTGATTATTCTGGTACAGACTTACGGCTTGGTGAAATGGCTGATCGAGGATTACTCAAAAGTGCCATCGCATTTGATTGAGCAGAATAGCTTTAATGACTTGGAAGCGCTTGAGCACACTGACTCCAATCAACAGATGCAGATTGATATTGCGGCAACTCAAGTTGCGCATAAAAGCAGTCAAAAGGAATTGTCATGACAGCACAACCGAACACGCGCGATGCGTTAAGCGAAGAAATGCAAAGTCTGGTGTACTGGAGCAGCATTTATTCAGCAGCGGATAACGATATTGATTCGATTCGTGCAGCCTACGATGCGATGTGCTTGCACTACACTTTACCCCGCGATGGTACGGTGAATATTGAAGATAAAACCGTTGCGCATGCCACTCATCCCGTCAATGTTCGGTTGTATTCACCCTTGGGCCAAGCACCTGCGCAAGGTTGGTCTTGCGTGCTGTTTATCCATGGTGGTGGCTGGATGCTGGGCAATCTGGATTCACATGAATTTATCACCCGCTATTTATGTCGTGATCTGAATGTTGCGGTACTGAGCGTAGATTATCGGTTGGTACCAGAACATCATTTTCCAGCCGCTTATGAAGACTGTGAAACAGTCTATCATTGGCTACGTGAGCATGGCGCAGACTGGAACATTAATCCAACGCAGATTGCCTTAGTAGGAGATAGTGCAGGTGGCAATTTAGCTGCAGCACTGGCAGTTCAGTTACAGCATACAGGCAATCAGGCTTGTGGTTTGGCTTTGATCTACCCATGTTTGGGCAGCAGTTTTGATACCGCGTCTTGCCAGCAGCATGCACATGCGCCGTTATTGACGCTCGAGGAAATGCATTATTACCTGAAGGAATATGCACCGAATGAAAGTGACTGGCAGGACACACGTTTAGCACCACTTTTGGCAGAAGAGTTCAGTGATTTGCCACGCAGCTTTGTTGCGGTGGCGGAATACGATCCACTAAGTGATGACGGACGTATTTTTGTGGACAAGTTAAAGCAAGCCAATATTGCCGCCGAGTTTTATCTCGGCAAAGGATTACTACATGGCAGTTTACGTTTAGTACGGGACTGTCCTGTAGTGCAGGATTTATATCAGCACATGCTGAGTTCGTTAAAGCAAATGTTCAAGTGATTTAGACATCAGCCAATTTTGATAAAACGGTCGTTAGGACAAAACAGTTTAATGGAGTAAAACCATGAATGCAGTTGAAAAATTACCAGAAGATTTCTGTTCAAACCCAGATGTGGCATGGACATTTCCAAAGGTGTTCTATACCTCATCTCAGGTGTTTGAGCGCGAAAAAGAAAAAATTTTTGCGAAAAGCTGGATTTGCGTGGCACATGGCAGTGAAGTTGCCCAAGCGAATGACTATATTACCCGTAAGGTGATTGGGGAAAATATCATCGTGATTCGCGGTAAAGACAGCGTATTACGTGCCTTTTATAATGTCTGCCCGCATCGTGGTCATGAGTTATTAAGCGGCAGTGGTAAAGCCAAAAACGTGATTACCTGTCCGTATCACGCATGGACCTTTAAGCTGGATGGTAGTTTGGCGCTGGCACGCAACTGTGATCATGTTGAGTCTTTTGACAAGCAAAACTCCAGCATGGTGCCGTTAAAAGTTGAAGAATACGGTGGTTTTATCTTTATTAATATGGATGAAAATGCCACCTGTGTCGAAGATCAGTTGCCTGAATTTGCACAAAAACTGAATGAGGCTTGTGCGGTCATCAAAGACTTGAAACTGGCGGCACGTTTCGTCACGGAAACACCTGCGAACTGGAAAGTGATCGTGGATAACTATTTAGAATGTTATCACTGTGGTCCAGCACATCCAGGTTTTGCTGATTCGGTGCAAGTAGATAAATACTGGCACACCACCCATCAAAACTGGACGCTGCAATATGGTTATGCACGTTCTTCAGAAAAATCATTCAAACTTGATCCATCGGTTAAAGACCCGACCTTTAGTGGTTTCTGGACGTGGCCGTGCACCATGTTTAACGTACCACCGGGTGCAAACTTCATGACCGTGATCTATGAGTTCCCGATGGATGCGGAAACCACTTTGCAGCACTATGACATTTTCTTTACCAATGAAGAGTTGACCCAAGATCAGAAAGACTTGATTGAATGGTATCGCAATGTCTTCCGCCCTGAAGACCTTGAACTGGTTGAAAGCGTACAACGTGGTTTAAAATCACGGGGTTATCGTGGTCAGGGGCGTATCATGACCGACAAGCAACGTTCGGGAATCAGTGAACACGGTATTGCTTATTTCCAGAATCTGGTTGCGCAATACCACAAATAATTTTGTCTCAGGCATCAGATAATTTAAGGTGCGGTGATCAGGCCGTACCTTGCTTTCAATCGATAGGAACATGACATGTCAAGTTTGCAAGCAAGTCCGTTATTTCAACAGCGCGGATTGATCAATGGTCAATGGGTCGGTGCACAATCCGATGCCACCATTGCTGTGACCAATCCTGCAACAGGAGAGGAAATTGGTGTCATTCCCAATATGGGGGCAGACGAAGCCACTGTCGCGGTGGAAGCGGCGTATCAGGCTTTAGCAGCGTGGAAAGGGTTAACTGCACAAAAACGTGCAGACCTGTTATTGGCTTGGTACCAATTGGTTTTGTCACATGCCGATGAACTGGCGCGGATGATGACCATTGAACAGGGTAAACCCTTAGCTGAAGCGTTAGGTGAAGTGAAATATGCGGCTTCGTTTATCCAATGGTTTGCCGAAGAAGGCAAACGTGTTTATGGTGATGTGATTCCAACCACCAATAGCCAACAGCGATTTATTATCACCAAAGAACCTGTCGGTGTGGTGGCGGCAATTACGCCGTGGAATTTCCCAATAGCGATGATTACCCGTAAAGCTGCACCTGCTTTGGCGGCAGGCTGTACCATCGTGATTAAACCCGCCAATGAAACGCCGTATTGTGCACTTGCGCTTGCCAAATTGGCGGAAATGGCTGGTATTCCAGCAGGGGTAGTGAATGTCGTCACTGGCAAATCACAAGAGATTGGTTTGGTCTTTAGTAGCCATGAAAAAGTCAAAAAATTGACCTTTACCGGTTCTACACCTGTCGGTCGTTTATTGATGCAGCAATGTTCAGGCACCATTAAAAAGTTGGCTTTAGAACTGGGTGGCAATGCACCACTGATCGTGTTTGATGATGCAGATCTGGATAAAGCGGTACAAGGTGCAATCTTTGCCAAGTTCCGTAATGCAGGTCAAACCTGTGTTTGTGCCAATCGAATATACGTACACGACAAGATTTATCAGGCCTTTACCGAGAAATTTGTACAAGAGGTACAGAAATTCAAAATCGGCAATGGTTTGGAAGCGAATGTACAGATCGGGCCGTTAATCAATGACAAGGCGGTACTGAAAGCAAAACAGTTGATTGATGATGCCTGTGGCAAAGGTGCACAAGTCGCTTGTGGTGGTCAACAGCATTCACTGGGTCAGAATTTCTTTGAACCGACGGTTTTAACCGATGTATCGCGTGATATGGAGATTGTTCAGGAAGAAATTTTTGGGCCAGTCGCGCCGTTAATCCGCTTTACTGAGGAAGCCGATGTCATTGCGCAAGCCAACGATACCATTTTTGGTTTGGCCGCTTATGTGTATAGCGAAAACATTTCACGGATTTGGCGTGTCGCTGAACAGCTGGAATATGGCATGGTCGGGATGAACTCAACCGCGATTTCCAACGAAGTGGTGCCATTTGGCGGGGTGAAACAATCAGGTGTCGGTCGTGAAGGCTCTAAATATGGTTTGGAAGAGTTCATGACCATTAAATATATGTGTTTAGGGTTATAGCAACAATACCTGTTTGGACTCTCTTGATGGACGGTCCGGCAGGCAATATGCGCTTAAAATTAGAAAATGCTTAGATGAGCAGCATGCGGTAAAGAGGATTTAGACATGGCTAGTCATTATGAAATGTTTGCATCAGTGGTCACACGCGTAGAGCAACTGACCCCACTGATCAAACGGTTTACATTTAAACGTCAGGACGGACAAAATTTCCCTCAATTCAATGGTGGCAGTCATATCATTGTGAAAATGAATGACCAGCTATCCAATGCCTATTCACTGATGAGCTGTGCTCAAGACCTTTCAACTTACCAAGTCTGTGTCCGTAAAGATATTGAAGGTAAAGGCGGTTCAGTCTATATGCATGATCAGTGCAATGAAGGCTGTGAAATTCTGATTTCTGAACCAAAGAATCTGTTTCCATTGGCGGCAGATGGGGAGAAACATATTCTGATTGCGGGTGGAATTGGCATCACCCCGTTTGTGCCGCAAATGGATGAACTGGCTGCACGTGGTGCTGACTATGAGTTGCATTATGCCTATCGTTCGCCAGAACATGCCGCGCTGTTAGAAGAACTCAAGCAAAAACATGCTGAACATATTTTTAGCTATATCGATTCGGATGGAAAATCTCTGGATCTAGATCAACTGATTGGATCTCAGCCGAAAGGCACGCACGTCTATGTGTGTGGGCCTAAGCCGATGATTGATGCGGTGATTGATCGTTGTAATTACCATCGATATCGTGATGAATATATCCATTGGGAGCAATTTGCATCTACGATACCAGAAGAAGGTGAAGCATTTACGGTGGTCTTGGCAAAATCCAATCAGCAAGTCGAAGTGCAAGGCAATCAAACCATTTTACAAGCAATTGAATTGCTCAATATTGATGTGGAATGTTTATGTCGTGAAGGGGTTTGTGGCACCTGTGAAACCATGATTCTGGAAGGGGAAGCCGAACATTTTGATCAGTACTTGAGTGATGATGAAAAAGCCTCACAGCAATCGATGATGATCTGTGTGTCGCGTGCCAAAGGTAAAAAACTAGTACTCGATCTTTAATTTTAAACGTTGATTTTTTTAAGCATAAAAAGCAGCCGAAGCTGCTTTTTATTGACTGAAACCTTGATTCAGATTTATTTTTTGCCTTTCTTGGTTTTTAAGTACTCTTGATAGGCTTCTTCGGCAAAACGTCTTAATGAGTCTCCGATTGCAGCATATTGGTATTCATTCAGATTGGCCAATGACGCACGGGCAGAAGGGTGCTGTACCCCAAAGCCTGAACCTGGTAACAGCACTACACCTGTTTCATCTGCGACGCGGAATAATAATTCGGTCGGATTTTTATTCTTCATCACCCAATCTGCAAAATCATCTCCGTACAATGTTCGAGAGGTGTTTTCCAAATTCACCAAAGTATAGTAATCGACCGAATTGGGATCGACAGGCACTTCAACCCCTAACTGGCGATATAGGGCCGCATCACGCTCACGTACCACGGATTTAACTGCTTTTTTATAGTTCTGCTGCGAATCCATCATATTGAATAGGGCAAACAGGACCATCTGTACTTGTTGCGGTGTAGAAAGACCTGCGGTGTGATTCAGAGCCACATTGCGGCTATCCGCCACTAGACGATCAATAAATTTGATCTTGGCAGGATCGGTAGTTAAAGATGAATAGCGTTCTTCCAGTTCTTTCTTGTCTTTTTTCGAGAGTGCCGCTAGCTTTTGATCCAGAATATTATTGTTTGAGAGCGCAATCACGCCCAATCTCCAACCGGTTGCCCCAAAATATTTCGAGAATGAATACACCAAGATGGTATTGTCTGGACAGATCGCAAATAGTGATTTGAAGTTGTCTGCAAAAGTACCGTACACATCATCCGTTAAAATAATCAGGTCAGGTCGTTTTTTAACGATATCAGCCAAGATAGCCAAGCCTTCATCGCTGAGTTTTACTGAAGGTGGATTACTTGGATTCACCAGAAAGAACGCTTTAATCGATGGGTCTTCCAGTTTCCGTAATTCAGATTCTGGATATTGCCAGTCGAGCTTTGGATCGGCTTCGATCAGGACTTCTTCCAGTTGATAATCATTCAGTTTTGGAATTTCCAAATACGGAGTGAAAATGGGTGCACCAATCGCGATACGATCGCCATTGGTGATAATTTTATTCTCTTTTAATGAGTTAAAAATATAGGCCATTGCTGCGGTTCCGCCTTCAACAGCAAATAAGTCCAAGCCTTCTTTAGGCATGCCTTGGACGCCCATTTCACGCAGGATATATTCTTTGATAATTGATTCGCTTATGCGCAGCATGCGGTCTGGAACAGGGTAGTTGCAACCTAAAATTCCCTCGACCATTTCCAGTAAAAAAGCATCAGGATCTAAGCCGAGCTGATCTCGGACATAGGAAATGGCTTTGCCTAAAAATACTACACCGGGTTTATCCCGATTATGCATAATGAAATTGTCGAAACGAGACTGTAAACCGACAGGTCGGGGGAACCCACCTAAACCTTCTGGCATATAAGAGAACGAAAACTCTGACTCGGTGGTGGAAAACAGCCCCAATTGAAAGAAGGCTCGACGTGGAATCGTGGCTAAGAAGTTCGGATTGCCACGCCCTGCATTCAGCATCATTCTGTCTGTTTTACTTTGGGCAAGTTCGATTAAATTATCTTTGAGTTCGAATGGACTGAGTTTTGAGTATTTTGAATAATCAACGTTCCCCATGGGAAGTCTCCTTAATTATAGTTGAAGCAATAAGTAGTTGAATACAAATCATCTTTAGGCAAGGCCGACGATGAGGGGACCTAGCAAAGTCAAGAATACGTTTGCCAGTGCATAAGTAATGGCGAATGGAACCGTGGGAATGGAATTTCCAGCTTTATCTAAAATCGCACCAAAGGCAGGGTTGGCACTTCGCGAACCTGATAAGGCACCTGCCATAACCGCAACATTGTCATAACGCAGCACATAACGGGCGAAAAGCATGGAAAGAATCAGTGGAACTAAGGTAACCACGACGCCAATCATAAATAGGGACAGACCACTATCTTTAATGGTTTGAATGGCTTGTAGACCAGATTGCAAGCCTACAGCAGCGACAAAACCTGCAAGCCCTAAATCTTTAAGCAGTTGCGAAGCAGCTAAAGGCATATTGCCATGAACCTGATTACGGCTGCGTAGCCAACCAAATAGAAGCCCTGAGAGCAATGCACCGCCACCTGCACCCAGTGTTAAAGGGACATCGCCAATACGAATCACAAACAGACCAATCAGTAAGCCAACCACAAGGCCTGCACCGTGAAAAATCCAGTCGGTTTTTAAGCTTTCTGGCAAGGCCGTGCCTGCTTCTTTGACTAAACGATCAAGATCACTTTTGGTGCCATAAACAGTAATGACATCGCCTTGTTGCAGCACGGTATCATCACTCACCGTTTGGGTTTCATCATTACGTTTAATTGCCAGTACGTAAATCCCATGTTTTAAAGTGTCAGGGGTATTGGTCTTAATATCGCCTAAACTACGATTGATATATTTGGAATTTCTCAGGATTACATCGGTGGTATCCATAATCATTTCCATGCCTTGTGAAGACTGTAACTCAGTACCAATTTGATCTGAAACAGCCACCACACTGGCACGACGGCCGACCAGCAATATCACGTCATCGGTTTGTAAAGTCAGTTCTGGTGCTACATCAATCAGTTGATCTTTACGTTTTAACCGTTCAATGGTGATGCTGGCTTGTTTTGCTTCCAGCTCTGCCACAGTTTGCCCACTGGCTTGTTTAACTTTATAAATACGGCCAACAATTTCAGGCATCGCCAGTTCTTGACCTGGGGATAATTCAAAAGCACCTTTGAGCCGTTCTGACTGGGCTTTCAACGCATCATCATGAATTTCTTTGCCCATAAATTTAGGCAGGATATTCACGCAGACAATAATGGCACCCAATGAACCGAAAATATAAGTCACGGCATAGCCGATTGCGACATTGGCTTGCAGCTTTTGAATCTCAGCTAAGGGGAGGTCGAGACGGGAAATCGCATCACCTGCAGTACCGATAATTGCAGATTGGGTCATGCCACCTGCAGCGAGTCCTGCGGCTAAACCTTTATCGAGGTGGAACAGTTTCGCCATCACCAACACGGTAATTAAACCACTCACTGCCATGAATACGGCTAACAAGATCTCCTTGATTGATTGAGGGCCTAATGATTTAAAGAACTGGGGACCGCTTTCAAAACCAACGGCATAAATGAACAAGGCAAATAAAATGGCCTTGACGCCGTTGTCGACTGGGACACCGATGAGGCTGAGTACCACTGCAACAAGTAGAGAGCCTGCTACACCACCGAACTGAAATTTTCCGAATTGAAACTGACCGATCCAGAAACCGATTGCCAAAGACAAGAACAGTAATATCTCTGGACTATGTTTTAATTCGCCTTGTAACCATTCAATCATTATTCGATCTCACTGTTATTATTCGATCTATCTTTAGGTTTAAAGTTATTTATTTTTAATGTTTTTTTAAAATACTATGCTTCTCACGCTAATACAAATGAGCTGGTTTTTAGCTTTATTTTTTTAAAAAATTATTTATATATCAATTTTTTATTTGAATACTTTAAGAAGAAATTTGGTAGAAAATTTAAACATTGTGGTGTTAATTACAATATGTAATTTTTACATACAAAACATAACATTTAGGGTCGTAAAGTATAAAGTGTGAGATAAATATCACATTAAAGAAAAAATATTAAATCCTCATAACATTTAATTTTTATATTTGTCATCAAATATAAACGTTTAGATCTAACTCATAAACTATGGGAATTAAAATTTCACTTAAATATTATTTATTTTAATGAAGCAGTATTCGGGATTTTGAAATAACTGAATAATAAAACAGCACAATCATCAGAAAATTAATGTTCATTTAAGCAAAGGTGATTAACTTAAACATACCGACACAATTGTTGTCGCAATACACCTTTCGCCACATTTCCAGATGTGGCTTTTTTTTGCCTTAATATTTTGATTGTGAGTTAAATCACTTGGCGTAGATCACGCGCCGTTTCCTGTAATAAGGGCAAGATGTGAGTAATTAAATAATCTTTGGTGGTACGCATGGTGGGAGAAACGATATTTAAGGCAGCAACGACGGTCGCATTAGAGTCGTAAATTGGCACTGCGACCGCATGCACGCCTAATTCATGTTCTTCACAGGAATAGCACCAATCTTGCTCTTTGATTTCATGTAGTAAGGCTAAAAAAGCCTCACTCTCGGTATGAGTATATTTGGTGAGACGTTTTAAGGGATATTTTGCTAACCATCGTTTTTGTGCTTCAGGGGTTAAATGTGCCAGTAGAATCTTTCCAGCGGAAGTCGCATGGGCAGGAAGTCGATTGCCTAAATGTAAACCATAAGGATTGACCCGATCGGTTTGTTGATGAGCGGCGCTACGGGCAATGGTAATTGCTTCATAACCATCTAAAACCATCACCGAATAAATCAGCGAAGTTTGATTGGTTAAAAGGTTTAATAAAGGCTGACAGATTTTAGGAAGCGGGGAGCCATCTAAATAAGCCCCAGAGAATTTAAGGATCTTGGGCGATAAATAATAGTAGTGCCCATCAAAATCCAAATAGCCTAAGTATTCTAGCGTCAGTAAATGCCGTCGCGCAGCGGCACGCGTCATGCCTGTTTTTTCTGCTGCGGTACTCATGTTGAGACGGTGGCGATCAGGTCCAAAGCATTCCAAAATGCTGAGACCTTTTGCAATACCTGCAATAAAATCCTCGTGCCGAATCATTTTTTTGTTTTCGGTATGATGAATCAAACGCGGATTCTTTTCCTGATCATTTTCCATAATTTAGACATCCTTGCTAAAACGGTTTTTCTATCAAAAACATTCTAAGCGAAAGATGACCAATTTACTTGGATAATGTTCGATCATCGAACATAAAAATTGATCATCGAACAAAATGCACTTCTAAGCCTAGAAGTGAGCGCCGAATTTATCAAGAATAAATAGAAGAAATCCGAACAAAGCACTCGACTTAATTTCATCGGTTTTCAGGATGAAAATACGAGTGATACATCGTACAGGAAGTAGTCAGATGATTGATAAGAGTAGCA
>NZ_BBTF01000050.1:0-23781 GCF_000876115.1 Acinetobacter sp. NBRC 110496 | reverse complement strand
TTATTTATAGTGCTTACTCTGTTGCCATTACAGTGACGTTTTCCTTATTTGTAGAGACGCCACCGAGTGCCTGACATGCTTGTTTATAGAGTTGATATTTTTGTTTTACAACCTCATCGAGTGGAATGTCAAAAAGATCTTCACCATTTTTATATTGTTCGATATAAGACGCCGCTTTTTCCTTGTTGACAGCCAATGATTGCTGATAAAAATTTGAGATAGATGAGTTTGCTAACTCACTAGATTCAATATTATTACATTGAAAACTCTGTAGGACTTTTTCTGCACGTTTTACCTCGTTTGATTTTCCAAACAGACAACCGGTTAAGCCCACAGTGACAATGAGCAAGTACAAAAGTTTCATGATCGATCAAGTGAAATTTTAAAGGGGCTATTATTGTATATATGATGAATTTTATAAATTAATTATTTATGTCTGACACGATAAAATTTTGATGCTCAGTCATTTGATCTAAGCAAAATTTCAATCGGTTCAAGATGTAAAGATAAAAAATAGATTTAATTGATTGATACAAAATAATTTTTAGCGTTATGCTAGATAAGCGCCGTTAGCAATATCTGGATTATGCAACTGAAGTACATTTTTTTATTTGCTCTATTGAGCAGCCTCACGACTTGGTCTTATGCAGATGGCTACAATTTTTTTGCAGAGGATCATGATGATACCGAAGAAATGTTTGATTCAGCTTATCCTCAGATGAAAACAGAATATTCCGTTTTGCATAACCAGTTTTTTCAAAATGAACGTTGGCGAGTCTATAACTATACTGCGTATCAAACCAATCATTTTAACCATAAGATGTTGACGGGTGATACCAGCAGTCTTTCTCTGGATGATTTCTCGATTTCAGTGGGCTATGGAATGATGTATCAACTGAATCAGACCAACCGGATCGGTTATGAATATTTGTCCAGTTTTCCTTTTGATCGTGGACAACTGATCCGGTTTTTCTGGTTACGGATTTTTTAACTGATTTTTTGATACAAACCCGCTCTGACGATCCCCGCTTTGGTTTCTTTGATTTTGTGCCATGTTGCGGGCAAGTTGAGTTGCGCTAGGTCGCGATCAGCTTCGACATAAATCAAGGCTTTATCACTAATCAACGGATTGCTAAGTTCAGCAAGCTCTTGCCATAAATCAAGGTCATAAGGTGGATCAAGAAATACGACATCAAAGTTATTTTTTAACTTGTTTAATGCCAACTGTGCTGTTGTGACCAGCAACTGGCAATTTTCTGCTTTTAACAGTTGAATATTATCTTTTAAAAAGCGTGCTTGGGCTGGATTGGGCTCAATCATAACGACTTTTGCTGCGCCGCGAGAGAGTGCCTCAAAGCCGAGTGCACCCGAACCGCTACACAGATCTAAAACCTGTGCATTTTGAATATCCCACATGAGCCAGTTGAATAATGTTTCACGGACACGGTCTGGTGTTGGGCGTAAACCTTCAATACTCGCAAAAGGAAGGCTACGACGTTTCCATTCACCACCAATAATACGCAATTGATTTTTCATTATTCAGTGATTCCATCCGCGGGTTGAGGCATATTATTCGCAGCAGGGCTAGAGGCCGCCGCAGATACAGACGTTACAGGGCTTGATGCAGCCTGTGTATTTTGTTCCGTCGTTGCAATACTGCCACTTGGTAGTTCGCCAGGTTTAATTCCTGCCGTCATTAATCCTCCACTGACTTGATGGCCTGCAGGGCGAAGTGGGTTCTTTTTACGTGTTACTAACCAGTAGTCAAATATTGGACGTGCCAGTTGGGCGGCTGAACCACCATGCTTACCATTTTCCCATACCACGGCAATCGCGATTTCTGGGTTATCAGCGGGAGCAAAGCCAACAAATAAACCATGGTCCCATTGTCGAGAAGACAGCGCAGCTTCGTTATAGCGTTTACCTTGGGCAATACTTTTAACCTGTGCGGTTCCTGTTTTACCTGCAATTGAATATTGTAATCCGCCTTTGATACCACGACCTGTACCCGATTGAATGACATCGACCATGGCTTCATGCATATTGATCCAGTCTTGTTCTGTTCCATTGAAGTTAATTTTGCCATCAGGTGCATTGTGGACGTTAAATTTTTTCGCACCTTTAGTTTCTCTGAGCACATGTGGTGTCACATGTGAACCTTTATTGGCAGTGATGGCGGTTGCCATTGCCAGTTGTAAAGGCGTGGAGGTAAAGGCGCCTTGCCCGATACTGACTGAGATGGTTTCACCTTTAAGCCATTTGGATTTGCGTGTTCGCATTTTCCACTCTGGACTTGGGTAGAGACCTGTACTTTCACTTGGCAAGTCGACACCTGTTTTTTCACCGAAACCAAATTGACGCATCCAGTCATTCATTTTTTCAATACCCATTCGATAAGACAGGACATAGAAATAAGTATCACAAGAAACGATCTGAGCTTTATGCATGTTCACTGAACCATGACCCGTCTTCTTATGGTCACGGAATCGATGGCTGTCACCTGGCAGTGAAAAATAACCTGGATCGGAAATTGCAGTACTCCAATCGACTAGACCATAATGAATCCCCCCTAAACCAAACATCGGTTTAATCGTTGAACCTGGTGGATAAGCACCTTGAACCGCACGGTTATAGAGGGGCTGGTCGAGGTTGTCACGGAGGCCGCTATAGTCTTTGGAGCTAATGCCTGTCACGAAGAGGTTCGGATTGAAACTTGGACTAGAGACGAGAGCCAGAATTTCACCTGTGCGTGGATCCATTGCTACAATTGCGCCACGACGATCTGCCAATTGTTTTGCTGCAATGGTTTGCAGACCATAATCAAGTGATAAATACAGATCATTACCACGTGCTGGATTTTGACGGCCTAAATTACGCAAGACATTGCCGTGTGCATCAGCTTCGACCGATTCATAGCCTGGCGTCCCATGCAACAAGTCTTCATAACTTTTTTCGACCCCGATTTTACCAATCAGGTTGGTGCCCGCATATAAGTCCTTATCAATCGATTTCAGTTCTTTATCATTGATACGACCCACATAACCAATCACATGTGCAAACAGTTCACCATGTGGATAGTAACGCGTCATTTGGGTTTCGATCTTGACTCCAGGAAAGGCATATTTGACTTCACTGAATTTGGCAATATCCGCTTCCGTTAAATTTAGCTTAATTGCAAGACGTTCTGTTTTGCGAGCGGTTTTGACACGGCTTTTAAAACGATCAACATCATCCTGAGTTAAACCTAAAACTGGAATTAAACGGTTAATGGTTTCATCAATATCTGCTACATCGGCACGGCTAAGTGTTGCTGTGAACACTGGGTAGTTATCGGCAAGTAATACGCCATTACGATCGTAGATATAACCACGTGCCGGTGCTAGAGGCTGTAAACGAATCCGGTTTTTATCTGAGGCGGTTGTAAAATCATCGTAATGAACAATCTGTAAATATGCATAACGACAGATGAGCAAAAGTAGAAAAATCGCCACCAGAAAGATTGCAAAAAAGATACGACCCTTATAAATGCGCTTTTCTTGTTGCATATTTTTTAAAGGAAAGTGCTGTTTCATAGGGTGTCGACTTAATTACAAAAATGGAGAGAGGAACAAGGCTACGCATTTTAACGTAAGTTGCATGATCATACTGTAGAATTTTCAACAAATCATGCAAATGATGCTGCGACAGTTTTTGACTTTGCAGACATGAAAATTGTATGGTCTTGTATATTAGAAGCAAAATAATTCTGTTAAAGTCACAAACTATTCGAAATAGGATTTTCCAATACACTCTTAGGGAAAATGGAGAAAATAATGAGAAAAATTTGCCTTTTATTATCGGTTTTAACACTTACAGGCTTAGCCCATGCTGACGAAAATCCGTTTAAGCCTGAGCCTAAATTAAAAGATGCAAACGTTTCAACATGGAATGTGGGTGCTGGTTTTACCAAAAAGTTATTACATGCCAACCTTGAATGGGTAAATCCTTATGGTATTGCTTATGCCAAAGCAGGCGCATTTTTAAATGATGACAATGAGCCTGGTGCGCAAGTTGGCTTCCGCTATCCATACTATTTAACGGGAACAGATAAAAATGGCTATTATCTGGGCGTCTATGCGGGACATCTCGACAGTAAGAACTACGGCGGTAAGCAAAAGGGCAATTTAGGTGTGGGTGCTGATATTGCTTATGTTTGGTTGAATAGTGAACGTATTAGTACATTCAGTGTGGGCGCAGGGGTACGAGAAAAAATAGAAGACGGCAATGGCAATACGGTGAAAAAATCCGAGCCGGTCCTTCAGTTTTCTTATACCTTAAGTTTTGGTTTATAAGAGGAAATTAACGTTCATCCTTTTATAGGCCATCATGTATCAATAATTCAGAGAGTCATGCATGTTTGATTACGTCAATGAATTGTGGCAGATTTTCCTAAATCGACCTGACCATCTGGCAGTCTTGAGTATCATCCCTGTGACCGCCTTTGTAACATGGGCGCACGTGTGGATGGCATTGAAAATGGTATTTTACCCAATCAACTTTTGGGGATTCCATTTAGGACCATTACCTGTAGGTTGGCAAGGGATTGTGCCACGGAAAGCTGGACGTATTTCAGGCATTATTACCGATAATACTTTATCTAAACTGGGTTCCTTGCGTGAATTTTTAGAAGCCATGGACCCAGAAGATATGGCAATGATTATTGGTGAACAAGTCGGTTTTGAACTTGAGCATCTGATTGATGAGGTGATGATTGATCGCAATGCGGTGCTCTGGGAAAACCTGCCTTATTCAATTAAACGCCGTATCTATGCACAAGCCCATAAACAATTACCAAATACCTTAAGAGAACTAGTGACTGAGCTGACCATGAACGTTGAGTCACTGGTGGATATGCGTGAAATGGTGGTCAGCCAAATGGAAGGTGACCGCCGTTTAATGGTGCGAATGTTTCTGAAAGTGGGTCAGAAAGAGATCAATTTTATTTGGCATATCAGCGCCTTAATCGGGATGTTCTTTGGTATTTTTCAAATGATCGTATGGTTTGTGGTGCCTTGGCACTGGACCGTACCGTTTTGGGCGGCGATCTGGGGCTTTTTAACCAACTGGATTGCCATCTGGATGGTGTTTAACCCAATTGAGCCGCACTATATTCGTTACCCACAGATTTTCCGCTTGACTAAAGATCGTAAATTTCCTTGGATTGTGCCTGTCTTGAAGATTGGTACTTATAATGTTCAAGGTGCCTTTATGAAGCGTCAGGAGGAGGTTTCAGATGTGTTTGCCAGTGTCGTGACTGAAGATTTAATTACTTTAAAGTCAATCATGACAGAAATGATGTACGGCAGTAAAAAAGACAAAACACGTCGTATTGTCAAGCGTCATATCAATGAAATCATGGAAACTCCATTGGTCAGAACCTCATTACAGCTATCATTAGGGCCAAGAGAGTATGCTAGACTCAAGACCGACTTGATTGATCGCTCAATTGAAATTACCATGGGACCAGTATGTGACCCAGCTCTGAATGCAAGTCGCGCGCAGAAGATCTTTCAAATGTTTAGAGACCGCATCCGTGAACTAACACCGAAAGAGTTCCAGAACCTATTGCGTCCTGCGTTCCAAGAAGATGAGTGGATCTTGATTGTACTGGGTGGAGTAACTGGTTTCTTTGCTGGTTTAATTCACTTATTTGTTGCTTTCTTATAATTAATTTGATGTTGGTTGAGTGATAAGTCTGTATGATATTGCTCAATTTAAGATTTATTGTTTTTAAATGAGGATGTTCTTTTATGCGCATTATTTTACTCGGACCACCTGGGGCAGGCAAAGGTACTCAAGCTCAGTTGATCTGTAAGCGCTACAATATCCCACAAATTTCAACCGGTGATATGCTCCGTGCTGCAATTCGTGAAGGTACTGAACTTGGCTTAAAAGCGAAAAGCGTCATGGAGTCAGGTGGTTTGGTCTCTGATGAGCTGATTATTGGCTTGGTTAAAGAACGTATTGCTCAGCCTGACTGTGAAAATGGTTGTATCTTTGACGGTTTTCCACGCACGATTCCACAAGCTGAAGCATTAGAAACAGCTGGAATTAGCATTGATCACGTGATTGAGATTGCTGTACCTGACGAAGAAATCGTGCAACGTCTTTCTGGTCGTCGTCAACACCCAGCATCGGGTCGTGTTTATCACATCGTTTACAACCCACCAAAAGTGGAAGGTAAAGATGATGAAACAGGTGAAGACCTTGTTCAACGTCCAGATGACCAAGAAGAAACGATTCGTAAGCGTCTTGGCTCTTACCACAGCGAAACTGAGCAATTGGTTGGCTTCTATCAAGGCCGTGCTGCTTCTGGTGAAAATGCGCCGACGTATGACAAGTTAGATGGTTTACGTCCAATTGAAAATGTTCAAGCTGATTTATTTGCAATCTTAGATAAATAATTTAAGCTATTGATTTTTAAAAGAGCTCTTAACGTAGGGCTCTTTTTATTTGGAGAAAACCCGTGCTCAAAGTTGTTCTGATCTTAGTGGTTATCCTGAGTTTTGTATTACTCTTATTTTTGTTATATCAAAGCCAAAAAATGCTGCGTCATGTACAACAGCAGCAAGCTTTAGAAAATAAGAAAAATGGCAAAACCCGCCAGTTGCATCCAAAACTGCAACAGCAAAAAAAACCTCAGGATTAACTGAGGTTTTTTATTGCAATGGTTTTATTGGCGCCAAACTCAAATCGATCAGGCCAATTGCAAACATCGGAAACGATACATTCGCCACATTTGGGTTTACGTGCAATACAACAATAACGTCCATGCAAGATCAGCCAGTGATGTGCATCAATGATAAATTCTTTCGGAATCACTTTAATCAAGCGATCTTCCACTTCTAAAACATTTTTTCCAACCGCGAGTCCGGTACGGTTGCCTACACGGAAAATATGGGTATCAACGGCCATGGTCGGTTGACCAAAGGCAGTATTAAGCACGACGTTTGCTGTTTTACGTCCCACGCCTGGTAGGGCTTCCAGCTCTTTGCGTGTTTCTGGGATTTGTCCTTGATATTGATCGACCAGGATCTGACAGGTTTTAATCACATTTTCGGCTTTGGAGTTATATAAGCCAATGGTCTTGATATATTGTTTTAGCCCATCGACCCCAAGATTCAATATAGCCTGAGCGGTATTGGCAACAGGATAGAGTTTATCCGTTGCTTTATTGACACTAACATCGGTTGCTTGGGCAGACAGCAACACAGCGATCAGTAACTCAAAAGGAGAGGAATAGTTCAGCTCAGTCTGTGGATGAGGTCGTTGTTCACGCAAACGTTCAAAAAAAGTCTGAATCTGCTTTTTGGTCATATTTTTTACGGGCATTTAGATGTCCTGCAATTCATTTAAACGTTGTTGTAAAGCAAGCAATTGTGCTTGCTTTGACTCATCGGCACGAACACTGAGCTGCTTTTCCAGTTTTTTAACTTGGGTGCGTAGTTTAGCCAGTTCAATGGTTGTTTTTGCATCCAACGTCGTGCTTTCTTTGGGTTTCTCCGTCAGGGTAATCACAGGAACATTGTTCAATGCTTGAGAGAACTGAGCAAAGAATTCAACATCAATTTCTGCACGAACAATTGGCCCTTTACGGCTGAGACGGCGTGCTTCTTCGCGTTGGATATGGGCGTAATAACGCTGTCTTAAATCATCCTGTTCAGCTGTACGTTGGTCTGTGGTTGGTAATGGCTTGGTATCTGCAACCAGATCAATACAATCCACAGGACAAGGTGGAATACATAATTCACAACCAGTACACAGGTCAGTCAAAATGCTGTGCATTAATTTGCCGCTACCAATAATCGCATCGACAGGACAGGCACTAATACATTTGGTACAGCCAATGCATTCATCTTCACGAATGACTGCCTTGATCCGTTGTGGTCGACCATCAGCTTGAATATCCCAAACACTCGGTTCAGCTGTTAGGGGAGCACGTTTTAATAACGCTGCGAGTGCATCTGCAACGGGCTGTCCACCAGGCACACATTTATTTGCTTCTTCACCTTCAGCAATTGATTTTGCATAAGGTAAACAGCCGTCACGATGTCCACATAAACCACATTGTGTCTGTGGTAAAAGCTGGTCAATTTGGACAATAAGTGCGTGTTGTGCAGAAGGTGACATGTATCAAGAATGAAGCAAAAAAATAGGGAGCTTAGTATAGCAAATAATGCTTTAGCACGGCGACGCAATCTCAAATATCAAAATGAAAAATAGAAAAAATGGAATGCTTAACAATGGTGCTAATAGTGAAAATTTTTGGTGCATTTTTATGTATAAATGGAGTTTCTTGAGCTGTGGTATGAAAATATTGGTATTTTTTAAACTGAATTTACTTATATTTATTATATAAATAACGAACATTTTTTGATTCAAGTTTATGATTTTGATTGATAAAAAAGTTGAATGTAAAAAAAATATTGTGATGAAATAGTAATCTGTATTTAATAGGGACAGAATCCTGTTTTGGTGCATTTTTCGCACCAAGATAATTCATTAACTCGGGGGTGAATGTTGAAATACAATAGCTTAAATGACTTTCTGGATTATGTTAAAGCAAGAGATCCTTATCAGCCTGAATTTTTACAGGCGGTTGAAGAGGTCATGACCAGCTTGTGGCCATTTATTGAGAAGAACCCTAAATATGCTCAGTATGGTTTGTTAGAGCGATTGGTTGAACCTGAGCGGGTGATTCAATTCCGCGTGTCATGGATGGATGATCAAGGCCAGACTCATGTCAATCGTGGTTTTCGTGTGCAATACAATTCAGCGATTGGGCCATATAAAGGCGGGATGCGTTTCCATCCTTCTGTTAATTTATCTATTTTAAAGTTTTTAGGTTTTGAGCAAACCTTTAAAAATTCACTAACAACTTTACCTATGGGCGGTGGCAAAGGAGGGGCAGATTTTGACCCTAAAGGCAAATCTGAAGCTGAGATTATGCGTTTTTGCCAAGCTTTGATGCTTGAGTTATATCGACATCTAGGTCCGAATACAGATATCCCGGCAGGAGATATTGGCGTCGGTGGTCGTGAAGTCGGCTATATGACAGGCATGATGAAGAAGCTCAGTAATGACACCTCATGCGTATTCACGGGCAAAGGGATTTCATTTGGGGGGTCATTGGCACGACCAGAAGCGACAGGCTATGGCACAGTATATTTTGCTGAAGAAATGTTGAAAATCCGTGGTGAGAGCTTTGCCAATAAAACAGTATCGATTTCAGGTTCAGGCAATGTTGCACAGTATGCTGCTGAAAAGGCGATGTTCTTAGGGGCTAAAGTCATTACGCTATCGGATTCAAATGGCACGGTTTATTTAAAAAATGGCTTTACTAAAGCGTTGCTGGAAGAAGTCATGGATCTGAAAAACATCCAACGTGGTCGTATTTCCGAGTTTGCTTCGAAACATGGTTTTGAATACTTTGAAGGAAAAACACCGTGGCATATTCCAGTTGATATCGCGCTCCCTTGTGCAACTCAGAATGAGTTGGATGCTGAGGATGCTATAACTTTATTGGCAAATGGTGTTATCTGTGTTGCAGAGGGTGCCAATATGCCATCAACGCTTGCTGCCGTTGAAAAATTTATTGCAGCAAAGATTTTGTATGCGCCAGGGAAAGCCTCGAATGCGGGTGGTGTTGCAACCTCGGGTCTGGAAATGTCGCAAAATGCGAATCGTTTGGGCTGGTCATTTGAACAGGTCGACGAACGCTTGCATGCGATTATGAAAGAGATTCACCGCAACTGTGTCAAATATGGGACTCAGCAAGATGGTACGATCAACTATGTCGATGGTGCGAATATTGCGGGTTTTGTAAAAGTTGCCGATGCCATTCTCGCGCAGGGAATTTATTAAAAATCTCTCTCAATCCTTCTTTATTAAAGAGGGATTGCCATAAAAAATCCGATGACAAAGCATCGGATTTTTTATATATACGATTAAATTATGGTTTTTTCACAATTTCTTGTTCAACAACCATATCGAGTACGTCTGCAATACTTGATTGGTCAGCAGCAGGGTTTTTAATGTCAAAACGTTTAACACGTACAATCACACGTTGTTGTGGATTGTGCTCAAAACCTTCGATTTGACCGTAATACAATGACCAATTTTTGTCTGCGTAAGTTTTTAAACCTTTGTCATCATATTTAATTTCACGAACTTGCATACAGGTTTGTGGTGCAACACCTGTGCATGATTTAGTTTCTGGTGAAATTTCGAGGAAAACTGTTTTACCTTCAGACTGGTATTTTGCTTCAGGTGTCATTTTACCTACAAAAGTATATTTTTGACCTTTGGCATCAGCAATCACTAAGGTTGGTTGCTCTGGATTCGCTGCATTGACTTCAAACGCGATTTGACGTTTTTGTAGAAGCTCACCTGCAAATTGTTCTTGCTTCATCAATGCTGGCTCACATGCCATTAATGTAGATGCGCCATCACCTGTAACGATCAAACCATTTTCAACTTTCCATGATGTGTTGAGACGGTTACAACCTGTGTTTACAGATAAACGATCATTGTCCAAGAAGCTTAATACGATCGGGCGTTTAGTATCAGCAGGTTGATATGACCATGTGTAGTTGGTTAATACATTGCTATTTGCCACTTTTGCACCTGTAAATACATGTTTTTGACCTTTGCTATCTGTTACAGTCAAAATAGCTTGACCATTCACTGTGCTGATTTCAAATGGTACCTTTTTCTCACTAAAGATGTCAGCAGATAAACGTTCTTGCTGCATTAAATCATCAGCACAAGCCATCATGGTAGATACAAGTGGAGAGGTTACAATTTTATTGCCTTCAATTTTCCAAGTACCACCTTGGTTATTACAACCTGTTTGGATTGCAAGTTGTTGATCAGCATTAAATGATAAAACCAAAGGTTTTGATGCTTTAGAACCTTGATAAGTCCAGTTATATTCAACTAAGTTTTTTGCAGCAGTTGTATTAATTTGAGAAATTACATTATCAGTCACATTTTGCACAGTTTGGCACGCCATTAACGAAAGCGGAATTAATGCAAGAACTAAATATTTGATTTTCATATTCAAAACAACGATAAGTAAATAACAGACATAAGCTTAAAGTATTCTTAAAAAGAGAACATGGTATCCGTTTAGGAGTTAAGTTCGTTAAATGTTTCTATTTGTAAAATTTTGGAAAATATAGAAGATTTATAGGCTTGCTGCTATTTGGTTCAAGCCTATTTTGTAATTTTGTGATGTAGTTGGTTATTTAGTCAAAACGATAAATGTCCATTCCCAATGAACCCATCGAGAAGCTACTATGCACAATATTGAAACGATGACCCGTACCCATTGCAAAGAATAGTGGTGCAAGATGCTCAAGGCTTGGGTGATTACGCTCAATATAAGGCAATGATGGCCAATTCAGTACAGCATCAAAATCTTGGTGACTAAGTTTACTGACGACAGTATTGCGAAACGTACTGGCCCATGTAGGTACATCGGCATCAGCATGCCATGATAACTCAGCTAGATTGTGCGTGATGCTGCCTGAACCAATCAACAGAATTTGTCGTGCTCGTAAAGGTGAAAGCACTTCTCCAATACGGTAGATATCATCAGCACTCATATAAAGAGGCAGTGAAATTTCAATCACGGGAATATCCGCATTTGGATACATGTGTAAAAGCGGCATCCAAACGCCGTGATCTCGTGGACGAGTACTATTTGCATGAGCTGGAATACCCGCTTCGGCAAATAAAGCTAATATTTCTTCTGCCAGTTTGGGTGCACCCGCTGCAGGATAGCGGATATTGTAGAGCTCAGGTGGGAAGCCGCGGAAGTCATGCCAGGTTTCTGGGCGTGTTGAGGTATTGACTTCTAAAGCTTGGCTTTCCCAATGTGCTGACATGACGATAATTGCTTGAGGCTTGGGTAAGTTGCTACTCAGGCGATACAGTGCAGGACCCACTTGTTCGGGATCAAGTGCCAGCATGGGCGAACCATGAGAAATAAATAATCCGGGTAAAGTCTGCAAGTCCATAAATAAACACCTGAAAGGGGATATATGATTATCCTGACAAATTCTGTACAGCAATGATATCCCTTAAAATTCAACATATTGTTCTAAAATCAGAACAGTTTAAGCCCGATGATAAGGGTGGTTATGATTGATACTCATGGCACGATAAAGCTGTTCAATGAGAAGAATTCGAACCATTGGATGTGGCATGGTGAGTTTTGACAGTGACCAATGCCAAGCTGCAGTTTTACGGACAGCTTCGGAATGACCATCAGGTCCACCAATCGCAAGCGCAATATCGTTGCCTTCGAGCATCCATTGCTTCATCGTGTCAGCTAGTTTTTCTGTACTCAGTTCGCGACCACCCACCTCTAAAGCGATCAAAGTCTCATTGGGCTTAAGTGCATTTAAAATGCTGTCACCCTCAATTTGGCAATATTTTAAAATATCGGCTGCAGAGTCATTTTTCCCACGCTTTGCCATTGGGAGCTCAATGACTTGCGTTTGCACAAAGGGTTGAATACGTTTGAAATAGTCTTCAAACCCAGTTAACACCCAAGCCGGCATTTTTTGACCAATGGTGAGAATGCGAATTTTCATAAGCGCGTTTGATTAAAGAAATGACAGCTATTATAACGCTGTTACTGGTTTATGGCGGAAGGGCGTGGTTTATCTAGTCATAAATAATACAAAAGACTCAAATAAATGACTCATAAAAAACGCAGCTCAAAATGCGTATGAGCTGCGATCAAAGTGTCATCCGTCTGGAGTTCGGATGACGCTAAAATGAGTTCAGAGTCAAATTTAGCCTTTATTTTTATCGACTCTATTTTATTATGCAAGATATTGGTTGTTTTTCAACCGCATTGTGTAACAAAAAAAGAGAGCCGAAGCTCTCTTTTATTTACAATCATTTACTTAGTGACGTGCAGCTTTCGCATCTTCTACCGGTTTCACAATAGGTGTCTTCGGTAAAGGTTTTGGCGTGTCTGTCAAAGCTAAAGGTAGGATTTCATCAATGCTTTTCACTGCTTTGATTTCTAGTCCTTCTTTCACATTGTCAGGAATCTCGGCTAAATCGCGGACGTTATCTTGTGGAATAAACACCAGTTTAATTCCACCTCGGTGAGCTGCAAGAAGTTTCTCTTTCAAGCCACCAATACGCATCGCACGACCACCAAGACTCGTTTCACCTGTCATCGCAATATCTGGACGAATTGGAATACCTGTAAATGCCGAAACAAGGGCAGTGGTCAGTGCCAAACCAGCAGATGGACCATCTTTTGGTGTTGCACCTTCAGGTAAGTGAACGTGGACATCTGTTTCTTCAAAACGTGATGCTTCAATTCCCAATTCATCGGCACGGGTACGTACCACAGTCATCGCAGCGGTAATCGATTCTTTCATGACATCACCGAGTGAACCGGTAGTAATGAATTTACCTTTACCTTTTACTGCTGCTACTTCGATAGTGAGTAACTCACCACCGACTGAAGTCCAAGCCAAGCCATTGACACGACCCACTTGTGCTTCATCTTCTGCAATACCGAAGTCAAACTTATGTGGACCTAGGTATTCAGGAAGATTGGCAGAAGTGACGTCAATCTGTAAGTTTTTAGACTTTTTGCTGACGGCCTCTTTCACGACTTTACGGGCAATTTTAGAGACTTCACGTTCTAAGCTACGGACACCGGCTTCACGTGTATAACGTTGTACGATATCGCGGATTGCTTCTTCATGAACAGTTAGCTCTTTTGTACGTAGGCCATTGTTCTTGATTGCTTTTGGAACAAGGTAACGTTCAGCAATATTCACTTTTTCATCTTCGGTATAACCCGGTAGACGAATCACTTCCATACGATCCAGTAAGGCTTCAGGAATATTCATACTGTTCGCTGTACAGATGAACATCACTTCTGAAAGGTCAAGATCAAGATCTAAGTAATGATCATTGAACTTACTGTTCTGTGATGGATCAAGGACTTCAAGCAATGCAGAAGCTGGATCACCACGGTAGTCTTGAGCCATCTTGTCGATTTCGTCGAGCAAGAATAATGGGTTCTTCACCCCAACCTTGGTCAATGACTGTACGATTTTACCTGGCATCGCACCTATATAAGTACGACGGTGACCACGAATTTCAGCTTCGTCACGAACACCACCGAGTGCCATCCGAACAAACTCACGACCAGTTGCTTTGGCAACGGATTCACCCAGAGAAGTCTTACCAACCCCTGGAGGGCCGACCAAGCATAAGATCGGGCCTTTGAGTTTCTTAACGCGAGACTGAACCGCCAAGTATTCAACAATACGATCTTTAACGTCATCTAAGCCGTAGTGATCTGTATCCAGAATTTCCTGGGCTTTCGCAAGGTTAATACTGACTTTGCTGGCTTTGTTCCAAGGTGTATCTAAAATCACTTCTAGATAGTTACGTACCACCGCCGCTTCACTAGACGCAGGTTGCATCGCTTTCAGTTTACGAAACTCAGCTTCAGCTTTTTTGCGGACGTGTTCAGGTAAATCAGCTTCAGCAAGACGTTTTTCAATTTCGGCAACGTCATCTTCAGCACCGCCATTCATATCGGAAAGCTCACGTTGAATGACTTTCATCTTTTCATTTAGAAAGTATTCGCGTTGGTTCTTTTCCATTTGGCGTTTTACACTGTCATGCAGCGTTTGCTCAATTTGCTGTTCAGCAGATTGATTCATCAAATAGCTCATTAACTCTTGTAAGTGATCTTCAAACTCGTCGTGCTCTAAAAATTTTTGTTTCACTTCAATATTTAAAGGTACACGAGTTGCAACGAAGAACATCAATTGCAATAAGTCTTCGATTTTGTTTGCTGCTGCAACGAGTTCACGTGCATTACGTAGTTTCGCTTCTGCATATTGAGCGAATAGGGTACGTAATTCATTTAAGCGAGTCTCTTGGGTCTCTTCGTCCAAAGGTAATGTCATTGGGCTTAAATGATGTTCAGCTGTTAAGTATTCTTCTCCGTCAATAATGCGTTCTAACTTAGAACGATGTAGACCTTCAATAAGTACTTTAATGCAGTTTTCATCATTTTCATGATTGACTACTTGTACGATCTTAGCCACGGTTCCATATTGATAGAGATTATCGTGATCAATTTCTTCTGTGAGCGAATCTTTTTGCGCAACTACAAATACTAAATTGTCACTGTTACGAGCCACATCCACTGCATTGATCGATTTTTCACGACCCACGAATAGCGCGATTTGCATGTGTGGATACACCACAACATCACGTAACGCTAATAGTGGTAATACACTTGGAACCTGTGGCTCTAAGCTAGTTTCATTGTTTAAGATATATTCAGACATGGGCACTCCTAATGAGTGACAACGGTGTTGCCATGTTTTTTATAGTGATGTGCATTTGAAAAAATACAAGGGGGTGGGATTAGAAAATATAAAAAAAAGACTAAATTACTCAAGATTCATTGCGGAAATAAGAAAAAAAGCATGCTAAGGCATGAAATAATAAAACTTTTTAGGGCAAAGTAAGGCATTTAATGGTTGGTCCCATTTCTGCCTTAATAGCGGGGTGTCAACATATTGAAATGTGTGAGCAAGACCAAGACGATAAGGACGATGTTTGGCTGATGCCAAGGTTCGATCATAATAGCCGCCGCCCATGCCAATACGTGTTCCAAACTGATCACAAGCCAATAAAGGCATAATGAGTAAGTCTAAATATGAAACATGTTTGCCACGACTTGCCATCGGCTCTTTCATTCCTAGGGGGTGATGGGAAAATCTCCTATTTAAATATTGTCTCGAGCTCACTTTTACCCAAACTAAATGCTGATTCATATTACAAATCATGGGCAAGTAAACGTGTTTATTTTGCCTAAAACAAAGCTTTAACAGTTGATCGGTATGTACTTCACCAAAGGCATGTAAATAAAGTCCAATTTTTGATGCGGATTTAAATCGAGTAAATTGTCTAAGTTGAACCAAAACACGTTGTTCAGCTTTCTTTTGTTCGTAATGAGAGAGTTGTCTTCTTTTTGAACGGAGTTGTTTTCTTAATGTGTTTAATGTCTGACTCATAAGGTTTAAAAAAACTGTTTTGAGGTAAAGGCAATCATACCTGATTTACTGTCTGAATTCTAAAATCAAAGCTTTTTATACTTTTAAGTAAAATTAATAACTTATATATCAATCTGTATTTATTCTAACAAATATGGTTTTAATTATTTATTCCAATAATTAATGGGTGTTTGAGGTATTGAATATTATTTATTAATACATTAAAGAGTAATTACTCTATTTTTCATGTTCTTTATAAAATAAAACACAATAAAAACAAAATGAAACAAATAATTATTTTTATTATTTTAATCAAATATTTAATCAATTGTTTGTTTTGTTAATATGAGAAATATATCTCACTTTATAGATAAAAATGTTTATTCATACTTTACCAGTTTCATTGGTTTTATTAGCATCCGCGACTCTTTTTTTAGCACCGAACTAAAAATGCTCATTGGCATTTTTAGACCATCAATAACTGTAGTAATTATCTGAGAATTTTTATGAATAAAGTATATAAAGTGGTTTGGAATGCATCGATTGGCGCATGGGTTGCAACATCAGAACTCGCAAAAAGCAAAACAAAAACCAAATCAAAAGTTCTCGTAATAAGGTCATTAGCAATGTTGCTGATGGTTCAATTGTGAATGGTTCAAAAGATGCGGTGAATGGTGGTCAGATCAAGAATATTTCTGACAGCATCAAGAACAGCATTGGTGGAAACACAACAGTTAATCCAGATGGCAGCATCAGCACCAACAACATTGGTGGTACAGGTGAAAACAACATCAATGATGCAATCAGCAATGTGAAAGACGCTGCAACTAAAGCGAAAACTACAGTGACTGAAGGCGACAACATTGTTGTTAAAGAGACGACCAATAAAGATGGTAGTACTAACTACGAAGTTTCAACCAAGAAAGACCTTAATTTAGACAGCATCACGACTGCTGATACGGTATTAAACGACAAAGGTTTAACCATTAAAGATGGTCCAAGCATCACTAAAGATGGCATCAATGCAGGTAATAAAGTCATTACCAATGTTGCAGATGGTTCAATCGCGAATGGTTCTAAAGATGCAGTGAATGGCGGTCAGATCAAGAATATTTCTGACAGCATCAAGAACAGCATTGGTGGAAACACAACGGTTAATCCAGATGGCAGCATCAGCACCAACAACATTGGTGGCACAGGTAAAGACAATATCAATGATGCAATCAAGTCAGTTGATGACAAAGTCACTACAGGTGTTAATGATCTGACTAACAAAGGCTTGAACTTTGCAGGTAATGCTGGTGTAGATGTTCATCGTAAATTGGGTGAGAAGTTAAACATTGTTGGTGGCGCTGATGCTGCAACAGCAGAAGACAAAACCAGCGGTGAAAACGTGATTACCCGTACCACAGCAGATGGTATCAAAGTTGAATTGTTGAAAGATGCGAAGTTCGACAGCATCACCACTGGCGACACGGTAGTAAACGACAAGGGTGTGACCATTAAAGATGGTCCGAGCATCACTAAAGATGGCATCAATGCAGGCGATAAAGTCATTAGCAATGTTGCTGATGGTTCAATTGCCAAAGGTTCAAAAGATGCAGTGAATGGTGGTCAGATTCAGAATATTTCTGACAGCATCAAGAACAGCATTGGTGGTAACACAACGGTTAATCCAGATGGCAGTATAGTAACCAACAATATTGGTGGTACAGGTAAAAACAACATCAATGATGCAATCAGCAATGTGAAAGACGCTGCAACTAAAGCGAAAACCACAGTGACTGAAGGCGACAACATCGTTGTTAAAGAGACGACCAATAAAGATGGTAGTACCAACTACGAAGTTTCAACCAAGAAAGACCTTAATTTAGACAGCATCACGACTGGTGATACTGTATTAAACGACAAGGGTTTAACCATTAAAGATGGTCCAAGTATTACCAAAGATGGCATCAATGCAGGTAATAAAGTCATTACCAATGTTGCAGATGGTTCAATCGCGAATGGTTCTAAAGATGCGGTGAATGGCGGTCAGATTCAGAATATTTCTGACAGCATCAAGAACAGCATTGGTGGTGATACGACTGTTAATAAAGACGGTAGCATCACGACCAATAACATTGGTGGAACTGGTAAAGACAACATCAATGATGCAATCAAGTCGGTAGATGACAAAGTTACTACAGGTGTTAATGATCTGACCAATAAAGGTCTGAACTTTGCAGGTAATGCAGGTGCAGATGTTCATCGTAAGTTGGGTGAGAAGTTAAACATTGTTGGTGGCGCTGATGCTGCAACAGCAGAAGACAAGACCAGCGGTGAAAACGTGATTACCCGTACCACAGCAGATGGTATCAAAGTTGAATTGTTGAAAGATGCGAAGTTCGACAGTATCACCACTGGCGACACCGTTATTAATAACAATGGTTTAACGATTAAGGGTGGTCCAAGTATCACAATTAACGGTATTGATGCAGGTGGTAAGAAAATTATCAATGTCGCTGATGGTGTTGATGCAAAAGATGCGGTCAATAAAGGTCAGCTTGATAAGCAAATCAATGATGTTAAAGATCAAATTGGCAAAGAAATCGGTGACTTGTCAGACAACGCTGTGAAGTATGACAAAGACAAAGATGGCAATGTTGATAAAAACTCTGTGACTTTAGGTGGTGGTGATAAAGGCACAAACCTGAAAAATGTTGCTGATGGTAAGGTTGAAGAAGGCTCTAAAGATGCTGTAAATGGTGGTCAGTTATGGGATGTTCAGAAGCAAGTTGATAAAAACTCAAATGATATTCAGAACATCAATAACAACATCAATAACATCAACAATGGTAAGTCTGGCCTAGTTCAGCAACAGACGCCAAATGGTGAAATTACCGTTGGTAAAGATACAGGCGGTACAAGTATCAATATGGCCGGTAAAGATGGTGATCGTGTGGTGCAAGGTGTTAAGGACGGTGAAATCAAAGCGGGTTCTAACCAAGCCGTGAATGGTGGCCAGATCCATAACATCTCGAACAGTATAAAGAACAGCATTGGTGGAGAGACTGTTGTTAATCAAGATGGCAGTATTACGACCAACAATATCGGTGGTACAGGTAAGAACAATATCAATGATGCGATTGGAACTTTGAATCAATCAAATCAAGAGTTGGGTAACAAGATCAACAACCTTGGTGATCAGTTACAACAAGTGTTCTACGACACCAACAAACGTATCGACAATTTGGAAGACAAAATGTCTGCGGGTATTGCTGCGACAGCTGCACTTGAGCAAGCACCTTATGTGCCAGGTAAGTTAACTATGGCAGTCGGCGCGGCTTACTATAACGATCAAAATGCAGTGGGTGTGACGTTCCGTCGTACTGCAGATAATGGTCGCTGGTCATTGACAACGGGTGCTGCTTTAGGCAGCCAAGGTAGCCCATTGGTACGTATTGGTGTAAGTACAATTATTGACTAATTGCCCTCAATAAGGAGAGTCCTAGACTCTCCTTATCCAACAGATATTGTGAGTAAAGAAATGAACAAGAATATTCAAATTTTGATGATGGCAACTTTTGTCGGTTTAACAACAACCACTGCTTTTGCACAAGAAGAAGTTGTGGCTCAGCAAGAAGAAATTAAATTTCCAGCGGTTGAGAAAAGTTATTTAAAACAAGTACAGCGTTATGAATATGATAATGTTGCACGTTTAGACACAGGTCTGACCAAAGATCAAATTCGTCACATTTTGGGCCATCCTCAATTTAGCGAAGGCGTATTCTTTGTAAAAACTTGGAACTATGTTTTAGATATTCGTCAGCCAAATAGCCAAGACTATTTACGTTGCCAATTACGTGTCGATTTCGATAAGAAGTATCTTTCGGAAAGATTGTCTTGGAAAGGTGAAGCATGTGAGGGCTTAATGGCTTGGGGTGCGAATAACCAAGTTCCAAATGATGCAAATGTAAATGGTACACGTTCTGGAAGTGTATTCTTTGCTTTTGACCGTTTTAATACTGCTGCGATCGAACAAGGTTCTAGTTCTGTAACTTCAATTGCACAGCGTATCAAACAAAGTAATTCAACTGGACCAATTTTAGTTGCAGGTTTTGCTGACCCATTAGGTAAGTTTGCTTATAATCAGCAACTTTCATCACAACGTGCCAATACAGTGGCAAAATTATTGGTGAATGAAGGTATTGATGCAAATCGTATTCAAATTCAAGCCAATAGCCAAACTGATATATATCAGCAATGTACAGGTAATAAGGCAAATGCACAATTGGTTGGCTGTTTAGCTCCGAATAGACGCGTTAATGTGACTTGGTAAAATTTTTCAAATCAGAAAAGCCAGCATTTATGCTGGCTTTTTTTATTTTTGACATTTAGATACAAATATTAATGCGAAATTTGAACATAAATTTAGGAGGAGAATGTCAATTTACATCATGTATCGACTTTTTTTGTATATAAATTTGCATAATGTGAAGATTATGCGATTTACTTTTTACTTGTAGTTAAAAATTAACTATTGATTTGTAATATTTAATTTTATAAATTAAAATTTTAATTTAAATTGGTGAATTGATAGATGTACAACATGTACTAATGTGATTTACATCTCATTTTAAAAAAGTTATTTTAATAGTAATAAATTACATTTCTTTACTTAGTAGACAGACTTGTACACATAAGTGAACACGTTGTAACTTTTATCTGCGTTTGGAAAAATATTATGAATAAGGTTTATAAGGTTGTATGGAACGCCTCATTGGGTGCTTGGGTAGCGGTTTCGGAACTTGCTAAGGGAAAAGTAAAAGGTAGTAACGGGAAGGTTGGGGGAATTTCGACTGTAGAAGAGTCTAATGAGAAGAGTCATTCCGAAACAATAAATTTAAAGACTTTATCATTAGCAGTAATTACTATTGTTGCCCCTAATTGGGTTTATGCAGGTACTGAGGTTAGTGGAACCCCGACTAAAAGTGGGTCTAATATTACCAATATTAATACTTGTACAGCATCTGCGACTACTACAAATGGAGTAGCAATAGGATGTTCTAGTATTGCTGGAGCAAAGGACTCTGTAATTGCGGATAGATCCAATCCATATAATACTAGTACTAGTAACAGCAGAGTAACTTTTGATACTACATCTGGTGGTAATACTGCGATTGGTACAGGTGCTTCTGCTGGAAATGCAAATCAGGGATTAGCTACTGCTATAGGGACATACGCAACTGCAAATAATGTTGCTGCAGTAGCAATAGGTGCCGCGGCTTTATCGACAGGAAATACATCTTTATCAATTGGTCGTCAATCTGCTGCAACTGCAGATTATGCTCAAGCTATAGGTAATGTAGCTGCAGCAACAGGAACTGGTGCTCTTGCTATTGGCCATTCAGCAACAGCTACAGGTTATCGTGGTATTGCGATTGGTTCACCTGATATTGATAATGCTTCTGTAGTTGCTGGCCAAGCTGGGGCAGCATATCAAACTGTTGGGCAAACGAAAGCATCTGGGCGGGACGCAATTGCTTTTGGTGGTGGTTCTCAATCGTTAAAAGATGAAGGGATGACTATAGGGGCCTTCTCTGGTGCAACAGAACAAGGTGCAGCAGTGGTTGGTGTCCGTGGTGCCGCATTGGGACAACAAAGTTTATCTATTGGTAATGGTGCAACGAATGTTACAAGCGGTACAAATGCACCTATTCAATTAGCAACGTCTTTAGGGCAAGGTACAATAACTAATAAAACGGTCGGTTCTCGAGTTTTTAATGGTTCTAATACAGTAAAAGATACCCTAGGAGGGACTGCCGGTACGCTAACTGGAACAGTGGATGGTGTTGCAATAACAATTAATCAGGCTGCTGGAACTGGTAATGCAACGACAGGTACAGTTGGTGCGATTACTGGTGGATCATACAACGGACAAACTTTAACCGCTGAACAAGCGAATGCATTATATCAATCTTTAGGACACGGCGGGTCAGTCACATTAGGACAGCGTGCGATTGCTATTGGTACTGCAACAGCTGCACTAGCAAATAATGCCTTGGCTATAGGTAGTACATCGTTAGCAAGTGGAGAAGGTTCTGTTGCAATTGGTAGTGGTTCTATTGCAACAAAAACGGATGCTGTATCTATTGGGCGAGGAGCTGGTAGTAGTGTTACGTCAGGTGTTGCTATTGGAGCAGAGGCAAAAGTCACAGGTGATAATAGTATTGCATTAGGGCAAAAATCAGTTGCTTCCGCACAAACAGGCTCTTCATTTTTAACAAATGTAGGGGCAACAACACAAGGAACAATTTCAGTTGGTGATGGCACTAACAATGTTAAACGTCGTCTAACTAATTTGGCAGATGGTGCCGTAGACTCTGATGGCGTAACAGTTGCGCAATTAAAACAATTCAAAGTAATAACAGATAAGCAAGGTGCTGATACTGCTGCTGCTTTAGGTGGTGGTTCAACTTATAATTCAACGACGGGGGCAGTTACAACCCCAACTTATAATGTAGGTGGTACTACAAAAACGAATGTTGGTGATGCTATTACGAATATTGATAATCGTACAACTAGCTTAGAAAATCAGACATGGAAGTTAAACACCAATTCGGATACTGCTGCAGTCGTAGGTAAAGACGCAGAAGTTAAATTTATTGATGGCAAAAATATTAAGCTTTCTCGGACAGGAACTAGCATTACTGTTGCAACAGCAGACTCTGTAAAATTTGATAGTGTTAATGCTGGTGGTACAGTTATTAACAACAATGGTTTGAGTTTTGTACAGGCAGATGGAACAACACCTGTTACCAATAGTCCAAGTATCAGTAAGACAGGCATCAATGCGGGTAACAATAAGATCAGTAATGTTGCGAATGGCGCGATAACATCTGGTTCTAAAGATGCGGTGAATGGTGGTCAGTTACAAGGCGTAGCGGATAGTGTTAAGACCGCAATTGGCGGCAACACGACCATTGATGCAACGACGGGTGCAATCACCACAAGTAACATTGGTGGCACAAGCTCGAACACCATTGATGGTGCGATCACGAGTGTAAAAAGCACAGCAGACGCAGCTAAAACAACAGCAGATAAAGGCATCAACTTTGGTGGCACAACAGGCAAGAACAACTATGCGTTGGGCAGTGATATTAATGTTAAAGGCGACGGTAACATCACCAGCACAACAGTTGCAGGCGGTGTTCAACTTGGCCTAGCGAACAACATTACCATCGGTAGTGGTGCCGGAACGAACCCTGTAACGATTAATGGTACAACAGGTACAGTTAGCGGATTAACGAATAAGGCTTGGAGTGGTACAGCCACATCTGGTCAAGCAGCAACAGAAGACCAATTAAAAATCGTAAGTGATGTTGCAAGTAATGCAAATAAAGGTTGGAAAGTTAACACTGGCGCTATAACTGGTGGAACCGTATCAGGTAATGCTTCAACGCAGGTTTCCCCAGACCAAGAAGTGAAGTTTATTGCAGGTAAGAATGTTGCAATTACGCAAAATGGTAAGGATATCACCGTTGCAACCAGCGATAACCCTAACTTTACTTCTGTTACCACTGGGAATAGTAAATTAGATAACAGTGGTTTAGTTATTAAAGATGCGGCTGGTGGCATTAATATAAGTAAAGATGGTGTCAAGTTTGTTGATGGCACAGGTACAGCGATTGCGAATAGT